>JAGODE010000371.1 GCA_017998385.1 Chitinophagaceae bacterium
TTCCTATACATAGCCGTAAAGATTTGCAGATTTGCATGGTTTTGATTTTATTCTAAATATACTAAACAAGGCAGGATGTTAAATCAAAGACAAAAAGCGGTGTCCGGCTAGGACAAAAAACAGAAACATCGCATTTTTATGGACCTCTGCCACCATGAACCAAAACCTCTCCTTATCCATCCTGTGCCTGATGTTTTTTTCAACATCATCTGCACAAACACATCGCCTCACCGGCAAGATTACCAATAGCAAAATGGAACCGCTTGCATTTGCCTCAGTAAGTGTAAAAGGCACCAGCCTGTCTATGCTCTCTCGGGAAGATGGCACCTATGAGTTTTTGCTGGACGAAGGAGAATACCAGGTAGGGGTAACTATGGTAGGGTACCATTCACAACTTGTAACGCTGGTAATACACAAAACCACCCTGCAGAATTTTATTCTGGAAGCTGATGAAAAATCGCTGGATGAGGTAGTGGTAAAAGGCAGATGGAAGGACCGTTCAGAGGAAGTAATTCGTGAGGTCATCAAAAGAAAGGAAGCCCTATTAACTGCGGCTGGTGATTATTCCTGCCTGGTATATATCAAAGCTACCCAGCAGGACTCCACTCCTCCATCGCGAAAGAAAAAACAATTGCCCGACTCGGTTCGTGCCCGGGCACCCGGAGCTGCTTTTCAGGGTATGGCCATGGCTGAGATTTCGCTGCGCTATGACCAGGGCAGCAATGGCAGATACAAAGAAGAACGGATGGGCGTTACCCGGCGGGGCAACCCGGAGAGTTTATTTTATCAGAGCGTGTCGGAAGGTGACTTCAACCTCTACCGAAACCTGCTGCAAAGCCGGGTACTGTCTGAGGTACCATTTGTATCGCCGGTAAGCTATAGCGGTCTTATTGCCTACCGGTACAAGATGCAGAAAGTAGAAACACTTAATCGCAGAAAAATCTATACGATCAGCTACCGGCCCGCGGCCCTTAGTAATACAGCCGTGACGGGTGAGTTGAAAGTAGAGGACAGTACATGGGCAATTCTGGAAGCCCGTTTTACCCTGCCCTCCTATCATGTGGCTGAATATGACCGGTTTGAAGTAATACAACAATACAACCTGGTCAATAACACAGCCTGGTTGATAACCCGGCAGGAGTTCAAGTACTTTTCAGCACATGGCAAAGGGAAACTGAGTGGCACCACTATAGCAAGCTACCAGCAATTTGAACTGAACAAGCAGTTTCCTCCCCGGTATTTTGGCCCGGAGGTAAGCGCAACGGCACAGGATGCCTATGAACGCGACAGCAGTTTCTGGAATCAGACACGTACCGAGCCGCTCACGACCAAAGAGGTACAGTTTATTCGTTATAAAGACAGCATACAGCGTGTTATAACCAGCAAACCTTATCTCGACTCAATCGACAGGGTCACCAATACTATAACCTGGAAAAAAATGTTGTTTGCGGGACAGAACTTTTACTTCCGTCCCCGCGAGCGAATGTGGTCACTCCCATCGTTGGTCACACTTTTTCAGCCATTGCAACCCGGTGGCTTCCGTATCAGCCCAACAGTGTTTTATAACCGTGTGCCTGAGTCGCGAAAGGTGATTACTATTTTTGGGAATATCAGTTATGGTTTCCGTAACAAGGATCTGAATGGGTCGCTTAATTTTTACCGGCTGTATAATCCTTTTAACAGGGGGTATTATACGTTAAAACTCAATCGCGATTTTGATTTCATTTATAGTGGCGATGCCTGGATCAATATGATCAAACGCAATAACATCTACCTCGATAATGCGGTAGGTGCAGGACATGGACTTGAACTATGCAACGGGCTTTATCTGCATACATCACTTGATATGGCGCTCAGGCGATCAATCAGTAATTACAAAACCGGATCGCTGGTAGACAGTTTATTCGGAGATATCCTGGACGACAACCAGGCTGTTGCATTCGATCCATACAACGCGTTGTACGGGAAAATACAGATAGAGTATACGCCGGCACAACAATATATACGTGAGCCACGCGAGAAGATCATTCTGGGTTCTCACTGGCCTACATTCTATATGTTGTGGCGGAAGGGTATTGCCGGGCCATTTAACAGCAAGGTCGATTTTGATTATATCGAAAACGGTATTCGCCAGGAGCTGAAACTCGGTACAGCAGGCATCAGTAAATATCATTTCAGAACAGGCACTTTTCTCAATCGTCGTGACCTGCGGCTTGTAGATTACCAGTTTCAACGCCGCGGTGACCCCATCCTGTTTCTTAACCCACAGGAAGCATTTCAATCACTCGACTCCACATTCCCTGTTTTCAAACGCTTTTATCAACTCAATTATCTGCATGAATTCAATGGATCAATCGTAAATAAAATCCCTTTGTTTAAAAAAATACAGTTGCGTGAGGTGGCGGGAGGAGGCTTCCTGTATGCACCTGAGCGCAATCTGCGTTATGCAGAAGTTTTTGCCGGGGTGGAACGCGTATTCAAAGTGCCTTTCTATCCGCTTATTAAATTCAAACTGGGCGCTTATGTGGTAGGCTCGGTAGCCAACCAATTCAAAAATCCCGTGCAATTTAAAATCGGTATTATGACCTGGGACAGAAAAAGAAATAAATGGCTGTAAGATTGGGTCCATTTATCGCCCAAAAAATCATATACAAAATATCATAATATATAATTAACCTTTTTAGCACTTTCTTATCTCCAGTTTTTTTGCTAAAAATTTCTGCCATCTTTCGCAGGAGAAGCCGGAGTCTGTAATTTTGCAGCACAGGTTTATAACTACATGTTCAAAAAGTACTGGCTACATATTATTGCTGTTTTCTTTCTTACCCTTATGCTGGTACGTGCAGTTTTTCCATTGGTTCAGGGTCTCACCAAACAGAACCCGGTGGCCTCGTGGACGGCTGACTGGGATCTGGAGCAGGAGCAGAAAAACAGTCGTGGTGCAGAAGTCTCTTTTCTGGAAGAAGTGATGGATAAACCCTCTTTTCTTTTTTATCTTCTGCCAGCGCCTGCACATACCGACTGCACCATATATGAGCCACACTCGCTGGCCGATGTTTTTTTAGAGACGCAAACTCCCCCTCCCAATATTGCCTGATCAACCGCAATGGTTGAATAACCGGTATTGAAACAGCTACTGGCTGGTTTTACTTTTTTCTTTTTTCAAATTCTAAATCAAAGTATATGCGTAAAGTATCTCTTTATCTGAAATCCGTTGTATTATCCGTGGTAACTCTTATAGGCTTGCAGCAGGTGCAGGCCCAGGATCTTACTGACAACATGATCAAGACCAATGTAAACAGCATCAGTGAACCATTAAAGGTGATCACGTCGTTGCAGCCCATGACTTTTGAATATAATACCCGGCAGTACAGTCACCTGAAACTGCCTTCAGGCCGTCAGTATGGTTTTATGGCTGAAGATTTTCAGCAGGTATTACCCGGACTGGTACATAAGAAACCTTATTCATTTATGTCAGGTAAAAACAGTTACCGCAACGCAACGGTTAAAACTATTGATATGGAAAGCCTGGTTCCGGTACTGATTGCTTCAATCAAGGAGCAACAGGCACAGATTGATCAGCTGCGTGCAGAGCTTGAAGCGCTTAAACGCCGCTAAACCATTTTTTTATTTATCGGGACAGTAGCCGTGGAAGTTTTCCACGGCTTTTTTTATACGGTAACATGACAAGTTGAGCAAAGCACACACTGGTGTATTGATTCAGAACCTGTATCTTCATTACCAAACCTGGATATGACCCTGCTTATTGTGGCCGTATGTATAGC
>JAGODE010000372.1 GCA_017998385.1 Chitinophagaceae bacterium
GCCTAACTTCAAAGCTTTTACCCTGCCGCTGCTTACCACTTAAAACTTATAACTTATTACTCACTTTCTCATCTTTAGTAAATCCGCATGCGCTCCCGTTATTACATAGCTTTGATTGCCCTGCTTGCCTGGGCCGGATTGATCATACAACAATACTTGTTGCTGGCAGGCATACCCGGCAACGGGCTTACCGCGTGGCAGGCTGTGGCACGCTTCCTGTTATTTTTTACTGTACTCAGCAATTTGCTGGTAGCAATCAGCTGCACAGTAATGTTGTTTAAACCAGCAGGTCCAGCAGGCCGGTTTTTTGGGAAAAGCAGTACACAAACGGCTATATGCCTTTACATACTGGTAGTGGGGTTGGTATACAATACTATTCTGCGCGCATTGTGGAAACCAGCAGGACTTCAGCTTGTCGCTGATAATCTGCTGCATGTAGTTGTTCCGGCTGCGTATTTTATATACTGGTTATTGCAGGTAAACGGAAAAGGGCTGAAATGGCCGCAGCTAACGCGCTGGCTGATCTATCCTGCTTTATACCTGGGTTATGCCCTGCTGCGCGGAAAACTCGAAGGCTTATATGCTTACCCGTTTATAAATCCTACGCTAAACAGCTGGCAGCAGGTGGGTATTAACTGTGGGGGAATGCTCTTATTATTTGTACTGCTGGGAGCAGTACTGATCGCCATAAAAAAATGGCAGGGCCATAAGGCTGCTGCCTGAAGAATTTAATGGAAAAGCCGGCCGGATTGCGGGAAACTGAATGCAACGGTGGTTTGTTTCTTTCGCTGACTGGTTACATCGAGGAAACCACCCAACTCGCGGGCAGCCGGTTTCCAGCGTTGTAAACCTTCGTCAATAGCTCCATAGTCCGGGCTGTTGTTGTCGCGTACATGTACCAGTACCACATCGCTATAGGTTTTTGCAGAGATGCTTACACAGCCTCCCTGTGCATGCTCCAGCACTACCTGCAGCAGTTTACCCAGCAGATGACGGATTCCGCCAGCATTGTTGCGAACCATCACACTCGCCGGAATGTGATTACAGACCTTTACTGCTGGCTCCTGTATGGCTGCGGCATGCTCGCTTAACCATTCAGTTACCCAGGTGTTCAGACAGATTTCTGCAGGACAGTGTACGGATTCTTTCATGAGTACGGTTTGTTTTCGGTGGCGGTAGCCAGGGTACGGATTGTCAGTTTTCGCAGGATCTGGATTCGAAATTCAAAGGATGGTGGATTGTCGGTTTTTCACAGGATCAGGAATCAGGGTTCAACGGATTTGGATTACCATTTCAAAGGATTTGGATTTACAATTTCATTGGTTTTTCAGTTCAATCTTTTCAGTGGTACGGATCAGTGGCGGTTTTCAAAGGGATCAGATTATCTGCGCTGATGACACAAAGAAACGATTACACAGAGCCGAAAAAAATAGTCCGAATGCTCAACCTGGGGTAGTGCTTCTTTGCCCCTTCCTGTAGCCTATCCACTACAGGGCGACGGTAAAACCCCTAGCGCCTTAAAAAGAGTTTTAAAACCCGTCTTTATCACATTCAGTGCCACTGCTTTATATTTGGCAAAAGATTGCATTTATGATCTCCTATAATACCAAAGACTGGTTTGGTTTTATCTTTCGGTTTCACAAGGCAGACACGGTGCGCAAGCTGGCCCCGCTGATTGTAGCCATTTGTGTGTATTCTGCACTCATTGCCTATCTCGAACTCAAATACTGGAAGCTGTCTTCTGACAATTTTGTACGCAATATCCCGGTCATGCATTCCCTGCTTGGTTTTGCTATTTCCATGTTGCTGGTATTCCGCACCAATACGGCTTACGACCGCTGGTGGGAAGGCCGCAAATTGTGGGGCGCTCTTGTCAACAACAGCCGCAATCTGGCGCTGAAATTAAAAGCCCTGCTACCCGAATCGGAAATAGCGCAGCGATCATTTTTCCGCAAGATCATACCAGCCTATGCCAATGCCCTGCACCAGCACCTGCGAAGAGAAGAAACGCGCATTGAGTTATTTGAAGACGATGAGCACAAACATGTTTTCAGCAAGATCGATACGGCCAAACATGTACCCAATCAAATGGCCCTGCTCATGTATCAGCACATTCATCAACTGCACCAGCATGGTAAGATCAGCGGAGAACAACTGATCTTTCTCAACAATGAGCTGCAGTCGTTTACAGATATCTGCGGCGCATGCGAACGGATCAAAAATACCCCCATCCCTTTTTCTTACAGTGTATTTATCAAAAAATTCATCTTCGTTTATGTAATGACACTGCCCTTTGGTTACGTCTTTCAACTGGGCTACTGGGTGATCCCTGTCGTAGCATTCATCTTTTATGTACTGGCCAGCCTTGAGCTGATTGCGGAAGAAATTGAAGACCCCTTTGGTGGCGATGAGAACGATGTACCGACCGATAAAATCGCACAGAATATACAACGGAATGTAGCAGATATTCTCTCCTGAGTGGAGTGACTATTTTTTAGTAAATCGAAATTGTTCAACGAACCCGATCATGCGTTATGCCGGAATCCTATATCTGCTGATATCCCTTAGCGGATGTAAGCCATATCAACTGGTAAGCATAACCGGTTATGCGCAGGAATCAAAAGCAGGTGCAGGAGTAAGCACAATAGAACCAGCTGCCTTTTATTTTCTCGACGGAGTTAATTTTTGGGAAGACAGCTTAGGTGGGCGGCAAATTACAGTAACCGGTCGGCTTAAAACGGAAATTCATAAGGCATCTTCCGACGGAGTAATGAGACAGGAAATGACGGGTACATCACTTACGCTGTTTTCCCCCCACTGGAAACTGACACCCGCCCTCATTTCCGTATCTGGCAAAACAATCAATCAGTTTGGTCAGGCAGCTATCCGCAACGATAGCGATAGTATCATCTATTTTATCCGGCAACTACAACCCTGGTCAGTTGCACAGTTAAATCGGTCAGTTAAATTATCCGGGGAACTGTTTATCGAACCGAATGTACCGATAGATATCCCCGGCAGAAATTATCCGGAAATAATTGGATCGTATCGAAGCATCAGATTATGGACAACACCAGACCTGTAAATACCGAGCCGAAAACATATCACTTTTTTTACCTGGAAATCGCTTTGCGAAAAAAGAAAGACGCAAATATTTACGCTTTCGAAAACGTATCGCATATACCAACCAGCAAGCTCATTGAGGTTTTCAATATTGACCTAAATAACGACCCTCAAATCCTGGAAGGATATTTTCTTACAAAGCGCATCTACAAAAAACATAAAAAATATTTTAAAAAACACTTTGTACCGATTAATCTGAACGTATTTGAATATTGCTTACGGCAATATAGCGCGGATGATTATAGTTCGATCCGAAAAATGTACAAAGAAGCTTTACTGGAATAAGAACAATTTTTCAAATCACGACCTTCGGTGTATTTACTATTCACAAAATTGTATCTGCGGATCTCTGCCTTTTCTGCGGGCAATATTTTCCGTAGCGCAGATAAATTTCCACAGTCTTTCTCGCTGCGCACCGCCTGGCAAGGCGGTGCTACAAGGAACCCTTTTACCGCCTACCTCTTTCGCTAACATTCTCATTTTATTTATCCCATTGTAGGCCCGCATTGCAATGCGGGCCTACAACCGTTTACCTTTCCCTTCTACCTCTTTTGCGACAAGCCTTACCCTGCGCACCGCCTGGCAAGGCGGTGCTGCAAGGAATACCCTTTACCGCCTGCCTCTTTCGCTAACCTTCACCCTTTATTTATTCCATTGTAG
>JAGODE010000373.1 GCA_017998385.1 Chitinophagaceae bacterium
ACTAAGAGCTTCGTACTTCATGACAAATTTAACCAGAATCCGTTAAAAAATAAATACCTTAAAGAGTTGTCAGAAAGGCCATTGTATCTACGCCATCGGCATAGTCGGCCAGGCCCGGCTGCTGACTTTTGCCAAAGCCGGTAAATCCATGACCCACCAGGCACTGAATATCGGCATGCGTCTGCAGGCCGGCCACCAGGGTTTCCCTGTCGGTATAGGTTTCGTAATGCAGCTGGCTGATAGGCGAGAAGAGGCTGTTGTTTTCTACCAGCAGCAGGGATTCATTGCTCATGTACAGCTGCTTATTGAGCATAAGGATGGCCAGGTTGTAATCGTAATTGTTTTTGAGTTTGTGATGTTCGGCCAGCCAGTTGTACTTACGGAATGCCTGCAGCAAGGGTACAAAATCGTAACCGGCAGGAACGTACAGTTTGGTTACGTTACGGCATCCCAGTCCAAAGTAAAGATATACATCATCTGCCAGCAGCTCCAGTTCTTCGGTTGTTTCGGTGCCATCCAGTACGGCAGCAGAGCTGCGGTTGCGCCGGATGATATGCGGATATTTTCCGAAGTAAAAATTAAAATAACCGGCTGAGTTATTACTTCCCGTGGCAATATAGGCATCGCAGCCTTTGAGCATATCTGCTATTTCAAGGTAACCGGCAGCGGCAGGTTCCCATTCAATCAGTTTGTTGATGAGGTGCGTGGTAAGCACAGCATCTTTGGATGATAGTTTAATACGCGCCTTATGCCCGGCTATCCAGATACAGATCAGATCATGCATACCTACCAGGGGGATATTGCCTGCCATGATGAGGCCGATTGTTTTAGGGGCGTGGTCAACGGCTGCAGCAGGATAGGCAGCCACCCAGTGCTCTAAAGTATCTTTTTGAAGGTATTGATGGCCGATTGCCCGGATGGATTGTTGCAAAAAAGAGGGAATGAACCAGCCATTTTCCCGGCTGGCGCGATCCTGTACCTGCAACCACTCTTCATTATCTGATAAAATATAATCACCCAGGCGGGTCAATAAGTCAATACGGTATTGTAAATTCATGAATGCGCTTTATTTTTGTTACCTGATCTGATGGGTATTGACGATCAGGGTGCAAAATTAAATTTATACCCGTTTAAACAGGCGAATTATGGCAATTAAGATAACTGATGAATGTATTAACTGCGGCGCATGCGAGCCGGAGTGTCCTAATAATGCGATTTATGAAGGCGGGGTGGAATGGGCCATTGCGGATGGCACATCCGTAAAAGGGGCGTTTACCCTGCTGGATGGTACAACGGTAGATGCGGATCAGAAAAACGCTCCCGTGAGTGTTGATACTTACTACATTACGCCCAATAAGTGTACTGAGTGCCAGGGTTTTCATGAAGAACCCCAGTGCGCTGCGGTATGTCCCGTAGACTGCTGTGTGCCCGACGAAATGTACCAGGAAACCGTTGAAGAGCTGATGGCCAAAAAAGATAAGCTGCACCTCTGACGGTGTGTATAAGTTCTGCTACATTTCTGTGGTCAAAACAGGATTTTCGCTTAACTTGAATCTATCTTGATATAGCAGCTGACGCTGCTCCATTTTTGGCGGGTGATATTTCCCGTCGTAAAAAGGTGAAGGAGAAACGGCCTTCACCTTTCTTATTTTACGGTAGAGCGGCTTATTTGGAGAAATAAATGATTTTTAAGAGACTAAATTTCCGGAGCCGCATTTTTTCCTGAATATTTGTGGCGCAAAAAACTAGTATCCATTTTCATGAAAAAGAATATTGCACTGGTGACCGGTGGCTACTCTGGCGAAGCGGTCATATCCTATAAATCTGCAGCTACCATCAACAATAACCTCGACCGCAACCTGTATAATGTCTATCTCATAGATATAAATACCGAAGGCTGGTTTCATACGCTGCCGGATGGGGGGAAAGTGGAAGTAGATAAAAATGATTTTACCATCACTACAGGCGGTGAGAAAATTCGCTTTGATGCCGTATTTATCGGCATGCATGGCACGCCTGGTGAAGATGGAAAACTGCAGGGATATTTCGATGTACTGGGTATACCTTATACGAGTTGTGATGCTGCCACCTCTGCTATCACCATGAATAAACGCTATACTGTAGCAGTAGCCCGTATGGCGGGTATCAGCGTGGCGCGTTCGCTGCATCTTTTCAGTCATTCCCCGCTCACGGCCATACAGGTGCTCGATCAGCTCAAACTACCGGTTTTTGTAAAGCCCAATAGCGGTGGCTCCAGTATTGGTATGAGCAAAGTAGATAATCCTGAATTGCTGCAGGCAGCCATTGATAAGGCATTTAAGGAAGATAAACAGATACTTATAGAAGAAATGATCAGCGGCCGTGAGTTTACCGTAGGCGTATTTAAAACAAAAGGTAATATCATCGTATTGCCGCTTACAGAGGTAAAGGCCCATGCAGATAAAGCGTTTTTCGATTTCGAAGCAAAGTACCAGGGTAAATCAACGGAGACCACACCGGCACAGGTAGATGAAGCAGTAGCGGACCGCATCCGGGAAGCAGCCCGCCTGATCTATGCGGTATTCAACTGCCGGGGTGTGGTGCGAATTGATTTTATATACAATGAAGAGGCCGGCCAGCCGTTTATGCTTGAGATCAACACTATTCCCGGGCAAAGTGCGGCCAGCATTGTACCACAGCAGGTACAGGCTATGGGGTGGAGCCTGCGTGAATTTTATACTAAATTAGCGGAAGAAGCATTTGAGCCGCGTTAACTGCCAGTGAGCTTAGTATTACTTAACCAGTTTTAAAACCTAAAAACGTAGTTCACTAAACAATACTGCATGTTTAAATTCATCACCAATCGCCCTCTGTGGGTCAATATTCTGGGGGGCGTGGTCCTGGCACTGATCATCTTTTTCCTGTTTATTCTTTCTCTGGACTGGCTTACACATCATGGGCAGTCCAAAACAGTACCACAGGTGCTGGGTAAGAGTTATGATGAATCGCTGTCTATCCTGAAAAAAGAGGGTTTTGATGTGGAAATACTGGATTCGATCTATGCAGATACCGCACGCCCGCTCCAGGTTTTACGACAGGTGCCCGAAGCTGATGAAACCGTGAAGGTAAATCGTACCGTATACCTTACGATAAATCGTGCAGTGCCTCCATTGATCGAAATGCCCAATATTGTTGGTTCCAGTTTTCGCAGCGCGGAAATGACGCTCAAGACATATAACCTTCGTGTGGGTGATACCACCTTTAAACCCGATTTTGCGAAAAATGCTGTATTGGAGCAGCGCTACAATGGCAATATGATTAAACCGGGTACACAAATCCGGATGGGCAGTGTGGTAGACCTGGTGCTGGGCGATGGAGTGGGAGATCGCCAGTTTATTGTGCCTTCATTGATCGGTATGACCTATTGCCAGGCCCGCAGCATGCTTGAACAGCAGGGGGTGGCCTTTGGTGTAGTAATGGCGGAATCGGCTGTAACAGATACCTGCAATGCGTATATTTACAGGCAAAGTCCGGAACGAATGGGACCAGACCAGCGGTATCGTTACATCCGCTCAGGACAGCTGATCGATATCTGGCTGCAAACAGAAAGACCTGTAGTGGATACTTTGCCAGCTATTAAACCGGAAGATTAATAACACAAAAAAAATCTATATGCAAACTATAACTGTAGAGGAACTCAAAAAGCGTCTGGATGCGGGCGAAAAATTAAATATTGTAGATGTGCGTGAGCCGCATGAGCATGCTGAGTTCAACATCGGCGGACTCTTAGTACCCCTGGGA
>JAGODE010000374.1 GCA_017998385.1 Chitinophagaceae bacterium
GTTTAAAGGGTGGGTGAAGCAGCAGTTTAGGTTGCGTATGCGTTTTGTTTTATTTTTTATTAAACTATATGGGCTGGATATTAATTGGAGCGGGGGTGTTGGTTTGTCTGCTGGGCCTTTGGGTATTCTATCGCAATATTCATGAGGAAGGTCGTGACTGGCGCTGGTCGGTTCCTGTTTTTATTTTAGGAGTCACGCTGGTTAGCTGGCCGTCCTGTAATATGGTATAAAAGTATAAAGGTTTAAAAGAACGATAAGTCCCTTTAAACCTTTATACTTTTATACACTTAAACTTGCTTACTGTCCCTGTGCCAGACTATAGGCTTTCTTATCTCCCCACATATTCAGCAATTCGAGTGAGCATACTTTGAAGTTGCCACTGAGGCTTACATAAAGACCAATCACATCCTGCTGGTTGAGCGGAGAGCCGTCAATACTTTCGAAACGCACATTATACTGGTTGACCAGGTTGGTGTATACAGAACCAGTAGGCCATACCTGTGTGCCCCGGTTACTGATGCTTACCAAGTTAAACTTTACGCCTGCATGACGCTGGCATTTATGGGCGATCGCAACGGGCTGCTCATCGCTTTCGATAAACAGGTCAACACCTGCAATATTTTCAGGAGCCGTTTCTTTAGACACCATCATAGAGTTTTGCTCGAGTTTGAAAGGTGCCGGCGTGCCCGGTTTATTTGGAATAATAGGTTTGGCACCTACCTCAGGCTGCTTGCCAAAATTGGCAATGATGGCATCCGCAAATTGGGTGGTATTGACAGCAGGTATATTACGGTCGCCAAAATCGCCGGTATGCACACCGCTTTCCAGCGTATACAACAGGGCATTTTCTATAACAGCTGCATTCTCTGTAAGACCCACGTGACGCAGCATGGCAATACCGCTCAGCAGGAGGGCTGTGGGATTGGCAATGTTTTTACCGGCAATATCCGGAGCAGTACCGTGTACGGCTTCGAAGATGGAGATATGGTCGCCGATATTGGCAGAAGGGGCGAAGCCCAAACCGCCTACCAGGCCGGCACAAAGGTCGCTCACGATATCGCCCTGCAGGTTGGTGAGTACCACCACATCGAATGTGTCGGGGCGGGTGACCAGTTTCATACACAGGTCATCTACAATGATATCATCGGCTTTTAATTCAGGAAATTCTTTCGCCACTTCATAAAAGCACTCCAGAAAGAGACCATCGGTCAGCTTCATGATATTGGCTTTGTGGCCGCAGGTAATGCGGCGGGCTTTTTTCTGGCGGGCCATTTCAAACGCATAGCGGATGACCTGCATGCTGCCGGGGCGGGTAATGAAACGACGGCTCAGGGCCACATCGTGTGTGAGCATATGCTCAATGCCGCCATAAGTATCTTCAATATTTTCCCGTACCACCGTCACGTCGATCGGAATACCTGCTTTGCTGAATACGGTATCCACGCCATGCAGGCTTTGGAAGGCGCGTTTGTTGGCAAAGGTATTCCAGGTTTTGCGGGCAGTTACGTTGATACTTTTTACACCCTTACCCTTGGGAGTTTCCATCGGACCTTTGAAAAGCAGACCGAGCGATTCGATGGTTTGCCGCGCTTCGGGGGTCATCCCGTTATTGAATCCTTTGTCGAATACCCATTTTCCCATGTCCACAAACTCATATTCGAGGGGCGTCTGGTTGGCACTGAATATCTTAAGTACCGCATCCATAATCTCCGGACCGATACCATCTCCTTTGGCTACAGCTATTTTCATATTGAAATAAAAATTAAGAGGTGCTTTGAAGGCGCAAAGTTACGTCATGTAGTCGTAAGTTATAAGTTATAAGTTTTAAGTTATTGATTATCCGTCGACTGTCCTGTATTGACTGACCACGGGCCACTAGTCACTATCCACTGGTAACTATGATTATTTTTCTTATTTTTACTAAAACTGATTGGTATGAATAGTATCATCTCCGAAGGTGTACAGGTGAGTGTGGAGACCTTTTATCAGCCGGATTACAGCAATCCGATCCAGTCAGAGTTTATGTTTGCGTATCGTATTACGCTCGAAAATCACAATGTATTTCCTGTTCAGCTTCATCGTCGTCACTGGTTTATTTTCGACAGCAATGGCAGCCATCGCGAAGTGGAAGGAGAAGGGGTGGTTGGCAAACAACCCGTGATAGAGCCTGGAGAATCGTATCAGTATATCAGTGGCTGCAATCTGCGTACAGAAATGGGTAAAATGAAAGGCTCATACCAGATGGAAAACCTGCATACGCGCCAGATGTTTCAGGTAGACATTCCGCCATTTGAGATGATCGTGCCCATGAAGAACAATTGATTCGTGGTCAGTGGCTGGTGGTCGGTGATCAGCCAACAGCTCAACACTTACTACCCTACACCTCCTGCCTTCGACCTTATCTCGGTTTGTATTTTGCCCCCTCTAAAATCTGCTCGGCCGGCATTTTCATAATTTCATCAATAGTCTTTTTAGGGTTGGCGTCTGCATATTTGCGGATGATCTGGCGGCCAAACCAGGGACCGATATTACCGGGCGAATATTCCTGCGAAAGGCTTTGGGTAAAAGGGCTTTCGCCAATATAATTCTGGATTACGGCAGGTTCGAGTGAGTATAGTTCTTCATTGCGGGTGATCAGGCTCCAGCTATCGCCTTCGTTGGCCTGGCACCAGGCCAGTTGTTTGTCGGTATATCCGGTGATAATTGAGTCGGGCGTTTCCGGCAAAAATTTTCCGACCAGCCACCAGCGTTTTCCTTTTTCTATCATCTGAACAATGAGGGGTTCTGTGCGGCTTTTGTCGGGGAAAATATCGTCAGCAATCTGCTTCATGATATCGGGAAGTATATATTCTTTAGCGAAACGGCGGCTGCGATACAGAGGGGCTACACGGGTGATAAATTCCTGGCTGTGATAAACAGAGTATTGCGATCCCATATAGAACTGCATAAAAAAGCCTACCATATCGGGACCCATAAAAGCGGCAGTGTACTCACCGTTATCCATTCGGGCGAGGTCCTGCATGGATTCCAGCCGGCCCAGTATGGGCACCAGCTGATGGGGCAGTTCATAAGCCGGAAAATAATATTTCACATAGCGGAAGGCTTTTTCCAGATCGGCCTTTACCTGTTTCATATCGCCAAATACCCGCTGGGCAGAGTCGTATACAAACCGGTACTGTTGCAGAAACAGTTTGACCTCAGCCGGCTCGGCCGAGCCGATCACCGCCTGAAAGTACATGGGCAAAAACTGGGGATAGCCGGCCTGCAGTTGCTGTAATCCCTGCATTAGCTGGTTGGTATCGAGCGAAAAGAAGTCGCGGTCAAATCTTTTTTCAGCAACAGACACCTGTATGCCGGATACATCGGGCGCTTTTTCTTTTTGCCTGCAGGAAAAAAACAGGGAAGCAGCTATCAGCAATGACAGGTAAATGGTTCGGTTGATGCGCATGGTGACTAAACGTGCCGGTTATCAAATTGTTGTAGTTGCGAATGTAGGCAAGAAAACATTAGCGTAATTTTGATACTATGAAGATCGCCCTCGCTCAGCAAAACTATCATATCGGCAATTTTGACGCAAACACCAGTAAAATAATAGCGGCTATCAGGCAGGCCAGGCAGGATGGTGCCGACCTCATCGTTTTCTCTGAACTGGCCGTGTGCGGCTACCCTCCGCGCGATTTCCTGGAGTTTGAAGATTTTGTACAGCAGTGTTATGCGGCGATTGACCGCATCAGGGAGGAAGCCGATACGATTGGGGTACTGGTGGGCTCACCTGCAC
>JAGODE010000101.1 GCA_017998385.1 Chitinophagaceae bacterium
GTTTACAGCCATACCGAACTGGAAGCCCGTCACGAAATTGAACTGGAGAAATACATCAAGAAGGTACAGATCGAAAGCCGCATTATGGGCGAACTGGCTACGAGCCATGTATTACCCCCATCGATCCGCTATCAGAATCTGCTGGCTAAAAATATCAATGGTCTTAAAGCTATTGGCATGGACGAATCGGCTTACAGCAATCAAAAACAGATTCTTGATAAAATCTCTGAGCATATCAATAAAGCCAGTGACCTGGTAGAAAAAATGATTGAAGCCCGCAAGATCTGTAATGCCATAGAAGATACGCGCACCCGCGCTATTGCCTACCAGAGCCAGGTAAAAGATGCGTTCTTCGACCAGATTCGCTATCATGTAGATAAACTGGAGCTGCTGGTAGACGACAAAGAATGGTATCTGCCCAAGTACAGAGAAATGCTGTTTCTTAGATAAATAAGACTTTCCGTTACATGAGAAAAGCCACGGGTCGTCCTTACGGGGATGACCCTTTTCTTTTATATACGCCTGTATCCAACTCCGGTCGCATTTGCCGGGCTCTGTAAAGAGGCGAATTCTCCGGCAGATCAGTTTTCACTGAAACAACAGTAATTTGCCTCTATGAAAAAACGGGCGCGCCGTATCGGCTGGTTACTACTCAGCCTTTTTTTATTAGTCAATGCAGTATGCTTCATGCATGCATGGAAGTTTACCCATTTTGCCGATGCAGATACGGAAAGACCTTCAGCCTATACACTTTCAACGTTTGAAAAAGTAAAAGCCCTGGCGTTTGGTGTGGATCAGCCAAGACCGGTAAATAAAATGACCCCGACCGTACCTTATGAGCTGGTATACCTACAAAGCAATAAAGAAATTGCCGGCTGGTATATGCCCGTAGAGAAAAGCAAAGGTACCGTCATTCTCTTTCATGGATATGGGGGTGAAAAATCGAGCATGCTTGACAAGGCAGCGCTGTTTGCAGAAATGGGCTATCACACCCTTGTGATCGACTTCATGGGCGCCGGCCAATCTGCCGGCAACCAGACTACAATCGGATTTAAAGAAGGCAAACAGGTACAATCTGCGTATGAATACATACAACAAAAAGAAGAGAAGAATATTTACCTCTTTGGCACATCCATGGGTGCAGCAGCTATTTTGAAATGCAAGAATGATACCGCCCTTACCCCCAAAGGCATTATCCTCGAGTGCCCGTTTGGAAGTCTGTATCAAACCACCTGTGCCCGATTTAAAAAAATGGGCATCCCTGCCTTTCCGATGGCCGGATTGCTGGTTTTCTGGGGAGGCATACAAAATGGGTTCTGGGGTTTTGCGCATCAGCCTCAGCAATATGCAAAAGCAGTAAAATCACCTGTTCTTTTATTATACGGGGAAAAGGATGACCGCGTAAGCCGCGCAGAAACAGACCGCATATACACATCACTGAATGGCCCCAAAGAACTGGTAACATTTCCCGAAGCTGGTCATGAAAATTATCTTATACGGTATAAGCAAGAATGGACCAGGGCTGTTACTGATTTTATTAATCAGGCTCCGTAAATTATCGCTCATAAAATTTCCAATCCTCCTTCTGTAGCACGGCCATAAATGACGCTACCCGCATATAACCTGTAAACGCAATAACGCCGCCATAAATGGCGGCGCTACAAATTATGTTCATCTGCACCAGTCGGTTTATATCGGAATTGAATTACTTAAGGCAGCTCCTTAATACGAATATCTTTCCACCGCACCTTTATACCACCACCATCATGAATCTGCAGAGCAATAAACCCATTGCCGGCAGCAATACGTGCATCGCTCAGGGTAATCATCTGTTTGCCATTGAGCCAGGTAGTGACATTATCGTTTACCACCCGAATACGCATTTTATTCCATTTGCCTTCCTTCAATGCCTTTTCCCGCACAGAATCGGGCTGAATGAGCCAGCCACGGCCATATGATTCATAGATACCACCAGTATGCTGACCTGCAGGCGCTACTTCTACCTGCCAGCCACTGATCTTGACCCCATCAATGGAAGAACGAAAGAAAACACCGCTATTACCATTCGCCTCCTGTTTGAACTGTAAGGTGAGTTCAAAATTCTTATAGGCTTTGTTAGTCGACAGGTATCCATACTGTTTATCGGGACCGCTTTCGCAAATCAGTTCGCCTTTTTCCACATACCATTTTTCGGTGCCATGCGCCGTCCATCCGGTAAGGTCTTTGCCATTAAAAATAGAGGTTGACTGGCCATACATGACCGTTGTACAGGTGATAGCAAGCAGAAGGAAAAGTAGTTTCATATTTTTTCAGCGTTTATGACAGGCAAGTAAAGGTTCTAAGTTATAGGTTTCAAGTGATAAGTCTTTAAATCTTTAAAGCAGTTGCTGAGCCCGTTTATTTGCTGAAATTGGCCCGCATGACCCGCAGCACATTTCCGCCGAGTATTTTGCGGATGGAGCGGTTACTGTAACCACGCCGCATGAGCTCATGCGTAATGGCGGGGTATTTACTTACATCTTCCAGTCCGCGGGGTACCGAACTCACGCCATCATAATCGGCGCCCAAACCGACATAGTCATCTCCTACCAGTTTTACAATATAGTCAATATGATCCACGAGGTCGCTGACAGAGGGTCTTACCGCATCCATAGCCTGGTCATAATAACTATTCCAGGCCTTCTGCATGGCTGCTGAATCACCATGATGTACACGCAACAGAGAATCCTGGACACCCTTCTTACCTGCACCATTCAACCAGGTGGAGCGTTTGTCGTACGCGGCACTCACAAACCCTGAATAAAAATTAATACAGATCACCCCATTGTTCTGTGCCACGGCTTTTATCTGATCATCTTTCACATTTCTGAATACCGGACAGAGAGCCCATACAGAACTATGCGAGAGTATTACGGGCTTTGCAGTAACGGCCAGTGCATCGTAAAAAGTTTGTTCGCCGGTATGCGACAGATCCACCATTACACCCAACTCATTCAGCCTGCGCACCACCTGTCTTCCAAAATCAGTAAGCCCTTTGGTGCGCCCGGCGAGAACGGCGGGGTCGGTAGATGTTTCATCCATAGCACTGGTAGCCCAGCTGGTGCTGTTATTCCAGGTAAGGGTCAGATAACGCATACCGCGGCGGGCCAGGGCGTCCAGTTTACCGAGATCATCTTCAATCATATGCCCGCCTTCCACTCCTACCATTGCCACGAGTTTGTTTTGCCGGATGCCACGCCTGATATCTTTATAGCGCAGGGCCAGGGCCAGTCGCTGATGATTGCGCAATACAATCCGCTCCAGTGAGTCTATTTCCTGGTTGGCATCTGCATAAAAACCGGTTTTATTGCGGGGATTTTTGTCGGTCCACACGGAAAAGAACTGCACATTCACTCCGCCTGCTTTCCAGCGTTCGAAATCGCTGTGTCCTGTTGTGAGACGTTGACTGATATCTTTCCCTTCGAGTACGGCAGACGAAAGCACATCATTGTGTGTATCTACGAGTGTGGCTTTGCGATGCACCTGTTGATAGAGCTGAGCCGGGAGGGAGCCCGCCAGCATCAGTAGAAACGGTATCAGCACCAGTAGTTTCATCTGCTGTATTTGTTCCTAAAATTAAAAAATCCCGGCCGAGTGGCCGGGATTAATATTCTTTTCAGAAAAAACTTATTTCATTTTAAATCCGTCGAGGAATTTGGTATTGAAGTCACCGCTTCTGAAACGCTCATCCTGCATCAGCTGCAGGTGAAACGGTATGGTGGTCTTCACGCCTTCGATCACATATTCGCTCAGTGCGCGATACATGGTATCGATAGCTTCATTACGTGTACGGGCCACGGTTATGAGTTTGCCGATCATGGAATCGTAGTAAGGAGGTATCACATAGCCGGCATACACGTGGCTGTCTACCCGCACACCATGTCCGCCGGGCTGATGCAGGGTAGTGATACGGCCGGGTGAAGGTCTGAAATCATTGTAAGGATCTTCTGCGTTGATACGGCATTCGATCGAGTGCATCTGCGGAATATAATCCTCGCCGCTGATACGCTCACCCATGGCTATTTTGATCTGTTCCTTGATCAGGTCAAAATTGATCACCTCTTCGGTAACGCAATGTTCTACCTGGATACGTGTGTTCATTTCCATGAAGTAGAAGTTGCGGTGTTTATCTACCAGGAACTCGATGGTACCCACGCTTTCATAGTTGATGGCAGCCGCCGCTTTTTTAGCAGCATCGCCCATACGCTGACGCAGTTCATCGGTCATGAAAGGTGAAGGGCTTTCTTCCACCAGCTTCTGGTGACGGCGCTGAATGGAGCAGTCGCGCTCGCTCAGGTGGCACACATTACCATACTGGTCGCCGGCTACCTGGATCTCGATATGACGGGGTTCTTCCACAAATTTCTCCATGTAGATACCATCATTCTTGAAGGCCGCAGCGGCTTCGGTTTTGGCAGTGGTGTAAGCTCTTTCCATCTCCGACTCTTCCCATACAATGCGCATACCTTTACCACCGCCGCCAGCAGTTGCCTTAATGATAACCGGGTAACCCATATCGCGTGCAAGGCTTTTGGCTTCTTCCACACTTTGCAGCAGACCTTCGCCGCCCGGTACTACAGGTACGCCTGCTTTGATCATGGTGTCTTTGGCAGTGATCTTATCGCCCATGGAGCTGATCATGTCTGCTGTGGGACCAATGAATTTGATACCATGATCGTTGCATATCTTGGCAAACTTGGCATTCTCTGCCAGAAAGCCATATCCGGGGTGAATGGCATCCGCATTGGTGATTTCAACGGCTGCCATGATATGAGGAATGTTGAGATAAGAATCGCTGCTCTGAGGTTTACCGATACAAACCGCTTCATCGGCAAACTTCACGTGCAGGCTATCACGGTCGGCTGTGGAATAGACTGCCACTGTTTTAATACCCATCTCGCGGCAGGTGCGGATTACACGCAGGGCAATCTCGCCACGATTAGCAATCAGTATTTTTTTAAACACAGTTTTGAATTAAGGATTGAAAACTTGAACCCACCGTCTTTACAGGCTGTGGGTATTGTCCATATTACGGGCATTTGCCAGATCAGGCTGGTTCTACCAGGAATAAAGGCTGATCGTACTCAACCGGTGAAGCATCGTCTACCAGCACTTTTACGATGCGACCGCTTACTTCGCTTTCAATTTCATTGAAAAGCTTCATTGCTTCGATGATGCATACCACTTTGCCGGGAGCAACATCATCGCCTACTTCTACAAAATTGGGTTTATCAGGTGAGGCTTTACGGTAGAATGTACCGATCATGGGACTCTTTATGGTAATAAGGTTTGATGCAGCGGGTTCTGCAGCTTTCGCTTTATCTGCGGGGGCAGCCGCAGGCGCACCGGAAGGTACAGCAGCGGGCTGAGGAGCTGCATAGGCAACCGGAGCTGCCGCAGCTACGCTGGACACCACCTGTGTTACATGCTCTTCTTTCTGTTTAATCGTGATGCGAAAATCTTTCTGCTCGATGGTCAGCTCTCCGATATTGGATTTGTTGATCATTTTGATCAACTCCTGAATCTGTTTGAAGTCCATGCTTTTCAATTTAACAGGTATTTTATTAATGAAAAATGTTGGCTAAGTTAGGGAAATAGCCTGCTGCAAATCAAGATTATTTTTGCGATTTTGCCTCAAAATCGGCAAAAAACAATAAAAAATGGCCCAAAACCGGTTGATTCTGGGCCATTTTCCTATAAATAAGGTTAGTCCTTTACGCGTTCCACATACTCACCTGTCTTGGTATTGATGCGGATCATCTCGCCATCATTCACAAACAGGGGTACGCTCACAGTAGCACCGGTTTCCACTGTAGCCGGTTTAAGCGTACGCGTAGCAGTATCTCCTTTAAGACCGGGCTCGGTATAAGTTACCTGCAATACGATTTTATCGGGCAGCTCCACACTCATGGGCTGTTCGGTTTCTGTATTTATCAGTACGCCCACTTCCTGGCCATCTTTCAGAAACTGGGGAGCATCAATCAAATTCTCCTGAAGAGCCAGCTGCTCAAAGGTTTCGGTATCCATAAAGTTGTAACCGGTATCATCTTTATACAAGAACTGATACGCACGTTTTTCTACACGTACCGGATAGATTGTATCACCTGAGTTCCAGGTTTTTTCGATAGAGCGGTTATTGTCCACACCCTTCAGCTTTGCCCATACTTTGGCTGCTGCACGAGCCGTTTTGTTTTCACCAAATTCAACCACAGAGTACAAACTGCCATCCAGTTTGATGATCATACCCCGGCTGATATCAGCTGTATTTGCCATAGAAAAATCAGTTTTGAGGCGGCAAATATAGGAGTTTAAAGGGAAAAGGCAGAAGGCGCAAGATAAAAGGCTATAAGATAATTTGCTAATGTGTTAATGTGCTGACGTGCCAATGAATGAATACACACTGCCCTTCCTGGCCTGCCTTCGCCTTCTACCTTTTCGCTTCCACCTTTTCAGTTGTGATCTCCAGCACAGTGCCCGCAAAATCAATCCCGTAGCGCCTTGTGGCTTCTCCGGCAGTAAGTGTTTGCATACGAAGAGCATATCCTGGCCGATTGAGATGGAGGTCATCCGGAGCAAGCGAATTGCCATCCACAAAGACCTTTTCGAGCTTTGCCTGCCGCAGCACTATCGCATCTGACTTCAAAATGGTCTCGGTGGCCTCATCCATCGCCATGGCATTACCCATCAGCGTCAGCGTATTTTTATCGGAAGACCAGATCAGGCTGTCAGCTGCCAGGTAACTGAACCCGGCAGATTTTCCTGAACGGCCCGGATTTGCCGGCTGACTGGCCGTTGGGGCTATTTCTTTTTTTCCGGTATGAACAGTACTGCTGCGAGGTGGCGCAGGCGCCTTAGGCGGCAGTTCGCCATAATTCTTTTTAAACTTGCTGACCGACTCCTGATTGTTTACATTATACATATCCCACTTGCCATTTTTGAAATAGATGATCATAAACATATCACCTTGCCTGAAAGCAGACCTGAATTTCTTGTTATCCGCATCATCAGCATCCGCAATTGTTGCATCAGTCATAAACAAATCGCCTTCGTTCAAACCGGAGCGGGGGGCCTTTGCCAGCCCGGTACCTGTATCCGCAATTTTTACATCGGTCATATATCCCCAGGCAATCCGCTCCACTGCAGGATGACGGCGGATAAAATCTTTTTGTGACTCCGTAGGCTGAGGATTCCACCCGCTTCTGACATTAGGTACAATGGTATCGGAAACACGGGGAGAGGCCTCATCTGTAATAGTTGTGTTTAACAACATTACACCGACATGTTCACCGTCTACCTGCCTGCTGCGGAAAGCAAGCAGCAGGACTGTCAGAAGGGGTAATAAAAAAAAGAAACGGGTGAGGTGCATGCTTGCACTTCGCATTTTGTTCATCATGGCTATACGTTTTTTCAGTGAGGAAAAATTGAAATGACTGGCTATACTAAAATTTTTATTTCCCATTACTTTCAATAACAGATACTGGTATTGTTTGCGATCTATTCCGCTTTCAATAACCTGCCGGTCTGCAATAAACTCGAGGTTTTGCCGTATGGCACGGCGCAACAACCAGGCACAGGGATTATACCAGTTAAGAATACACAACAGTTCGCCCACAACGATATCAACAGTATGCTGCTGCTTTACATGAACAAACTCGTGGCGGATTATATCCTGTAACTCTGATTCGCTATGCATCTCCCTGTTTATATAAATCCCATTACCAAATGAAAAAGGAGCTATGGGACGGTCGATCAGGTAAAGCTGCATAGCGCCGTCTTCTACCAGGGTTGCCCTGCGGCGAATCCGGCGTATCGACAGTAAACTCAATATGAACCGGACTATCAGTAAAATCATTCCGGCAGCCAGCAGCACAAGCAGCCAGTCCCACTTTGTTCCGAATGTCTCAACAGTACCGTCCGCCTCCTGCCCTGCACCAGTCATTTGTATGGCCAGGCCCTGCACAGTGGGTATATAGGTTAATACCTTGTTTTGTGCAAGCGCATGCTGCTGCAGCAGCGGAGTGAGATCAACAAATGCCACTATAAAAGAAAACAGCGAATACCCCAGCAGGTACCAGCGATTCCAGTTGTAGAATGTAAGCCGCCTTAATACCAGCTGATAAAAGCCGTAGATGGCTGTGAGTGTAAGCGATAGCTTTATGATATATTCAAAAACCGGAGGCATAAGAAAGGTAGAAAGGTTTAAAAGTTTAAAGGGTTTAAAGAGAAATGTGCTAATTGATTAATGTGCTGGTGCGCGAATGAGAACCATATAGCAGTCCGCTATTCCGAATTATCCATCGTTTGCTGCCCGGTCAGGACGCTTCGCGTCCGGAGCGGTTTACTGTCAACTGACCACCGACCACTGCTCCCTACTTCTTCCCTTCAATCATATCAATAATCTCCTTCAGTTCACGCGCCGACAATTTTTTCTGTTCCACAAAAAAGTTAACCAGCTCTTTATAGGAGTTGTCAAAATACTCGCGTACCACAGTACCCATAAACCGTTTCTTATACTCTTCTTCCGTAATTGCGGGACGGTAGAGGTAGGCGTTGCCAAGCGGGCGGCTATGCAAATACCCTTTACGTTCGAGATTCTTCACTGTAGATGCTACCGTCGTATAGGGTGGTGGATTCTCCAGGTGCTCCATAAAGGCTTTGATATTGCCCTCACCGGTCTTCCAGATGGCCTGCATGGCCTCCTCTTCCTGAATGGTCAGCTTCTCCATATCTACGAATTTTTCGTAAATATTACGAATCTTTCGTAGACGGCCAAATTTTTTTTCCCTTTTATTTAGGATACCGGGCACGGCCGGCCTTTATTTATTTAGTTTCTTTGGGTATGAAAACGATCCTTTTCTTTGTTAGCTGCCTGCTGCTGAGCACTGCAGCGATGAGTCAGCAGAACCCTCCTGCGGAGCCGCCCTACAAACGTTTCCCTACTGTACCTCCCTTTAAAGTATTATTAGCAGACAGTACTACGTGGTTTACGCGGGAAGACCTGGCAAAAAAAGAGTCGCTGGTCATTATGTTGTTTAGCCCTGATTGTGACCACTGTCAGCACCAGACCGATTCCATTCTGGCGCATATCAAAGAGTTTAAGCAGGTACAGTTTCTGCTCGTGACGGTACTGCCTTTCGAGCGGATGAAGAAGTTCTACGACTCCTACGGACTGGCTAATTACAAAAACATCGTAGTAGGTCGTGATCAGCAGTTCCTGTTTCCCGGCTTTTTCCAGACACACAGCTTACCCGTACTGGCATTTTATAACCGCAAAAAGGAGCTGATAACGCTGGCCGAAGGCAGTATGCGGATAGATGAGATGCTGGCGCAGCTCAAAAAAGGGTAACTGCAGAAATGCCGGATATGGCAGTAGAAACTAGCTGGTTTGCTATACCTTTGCCCCGCAAATAATTTCCTCATTCCATAAATCAATTTGTTCATGAAAGTAACTGTAGTAGGTGCCGGTGCTGTAGGCGCTACCTGCGCTGACAACATCGCCCGCAAAGAACTGGTAGAAGAACTGGTATTGCTGGACATCAAGGAAGGTGTGGCAGAAGGGAAAGCTCAGGATATGATGCAGACAGCTACCCTGCTTGGCTTTGATACACGTATCACCGGTTCAACCAATGATTATTCAAAAACTGCCGGCAGCGATGTGGTGGTAATCACTTCCGGTCTGCCCCGCAAACCCGGTATGACCCGCGAAGAACTGATTGGTGTAAATGCCGGTATCGTAAAGAGCGTGGCAGAAAATATCCTGCAGCACTCGCCCAATGCGATCATTATTGTGATCAGCAATCCCATGGATACCATGACCTACCTGGCACTTACCGCTACAGGCCTTCCCAAAAACCGCATCATTGGTATGGGTGGCACACTCGATAGTGCCCGCTTCAAATATCAACTGAGCCAGCACCTGGGTTGCAGCCCTTCCGATCTGAATGCAGTTGTTGTCGGTGGCCATGGTGATACCACCATGATCCCCCTGATCCGCCTGGCTACCTGGAATTCTGTACCTGTTACCAAATTCCTCACAGAAGAACAGCAAAAACAAATTGTGGCTGATACAATGGTAGGTGGCGCAACGCTTACCAAACTCATCGGTACATCTGCCTGGTATGCACCGGGTGCTGCCGGAGCGGCGCTGGTAGAAAGCATTGTACGTGATGAAAAGAAATTGTTTACCTGCTGTGTAAGCCTCGATGGAGAATATGGTCAGAAAGACATTTGCCTGGGCGTACCCGTTATCATCGGCAAAAACGGCTGGGAAAAAATTCTTGACTTCGGTCTCAACGAAGCTGAGCAGGCTGAATTCAACAAAAGCGCAGCTGCGGTACGCAGCATGAATGATGTGCTGAAAACACTCTGATACTACGTGCTTACAAATAATAAGGCCCCGGCAGCAATGCACGGGGCCTTTCGTTTAGAGGGCTATAAGTGTTCTCAGACTAACCGTTCATTGAGGGCCTTACTCACCGCTTCTATTTGCGACCGCACATGCAGCTTGTCGTAAATACGTTTAATATGCGTGCGTACGGTATCGAGGCTGATGGATAACTCGGCAGCAATGAGTTTAAAACTGTTGCCTTTTGATAAAAGCTGCAATATCTCTTTCTCCCGGTTGGTGAGCTGATAATCTTTATCGGAAACAGCCACAGACTGCTGCATATTATTAATGATCATACGTGCAATAGCCGGACTGATAGGCGCTCCGCCATGCAGCACTTCCTGAATGGCCTGTACCAGTTTATCGGAAATATATTTTTTAAGCAGATACCCATTGGCTCCGGCATACAATGCTTCATACACATGGGTGTTGTCGTCGAAAACAGTGATCATAAGTATCTGAACATCGCGGTTAAACTGACGGATACGCTTCACTGCGTCAATCCCGCTTACTTCGGGCAGATCAATATCCATCAGGATCACATCGGGTTTGTCTGCTTTCACCTGTCTTTCCACATCCATACAATTGCCATAGCTGGCTATCACCTGATAATCGCCGGTAAGACTAAGCAGATTGTGCAGGCTTTCGCGCAGCGTGGTATTATCCTCGTATATTGATAGTTTTACCGCCATTACTCATCCAAACATTTGATTATGCAACTTACTATGAAAACATTTCAGGTACATACCCTAATCATGTGACCGGTACACCCAATTCAATAGTTGTTCCTCTACCCGGAGAACTGTGAATGTTAATCACAGCATTAAGTTGTGCTGCCCGGCTCTTCATGTTGCGCAAACCATTACCCCCGGTTTTATCACTAAGAGTAAACCCTGTACCATCATCGATAACGCTCAGAAAAAGTTCCCGCTGCTGAAGACGCAGAACAATCTTCACTTTTTGCCCATGACTGTACTTAACCGCATTATGAATAGCTTCCTTGAAAATGAGAAATATTTCTTTACGTTGTTCGGGGTTCAGTAACACGGGATACATCGAAGCCTCATCCAAAAACTCGTATTGCAGTCCGGCTGGATCCATCATCTCTGCTGCCTGCTCTTTCATACGCAGTACCAGTTTTTCGAGATTATCGTTGTATGGATTAATGGCCCAGATGATGTCACTCATAGCATCCATGATCTGTCCGGAATGATCCTTTATCTTTTGCAGCTGCTCAAGCAGCAACTCATTTCCGCCGGCATGCTCCATCGCCAGTTTGCTGATAATATTAATGCTCGTAAGGGTCGACCCCATTTCATCGTGCAGGTCGCGGGCTATCTTCATGCGAAGCCGCTCTTCGATCAGAAACTTGGATATCTTGGTAGCAGAAATGCCGGCAATCTGGGTGAGCAGTTTGAGATGACGTTGGTTATAAAAGCCTTTACGCGTATGCTCAGAGTCTATAACCCCGAATAATTTGTTGTCGACAACAATAGGTACGGCTATTTCAGACAGCCTTTTACAATCATCGACTATATAACGGGAATCTTTGGAAGTATCCGATACAATCTCCGGCCGGAGTGTAGCCGCTACCGATCCCACAATGCCTGCTCCGAGAGGTATTTCGATAGGATTAAAAATGGTATGGGTATCAGGATTTTTAGGCCCGTAAGCTGCACGCTGTACGAGCATTTGTTTTTCTTCATCATATCCATAAATCACACAATCCTGAAACCGGAGCTGGCTGATACAGTTTTTGGCAATATCCCAGTAAATATCTTCCACTGTATTCTGTCCATACAAAGAAGTGGCAAAATAGGTTAGGAGCTTTTGTGATTTGATCCGTTGCCGCAACACGTTAATCCATGCCATTACTCCGGCCGCCAGTACTAATATGATGATGCCTACAAACCACCAGCGCCGCCAGAACGGTGTCACTACTTCAAATGAAAACGGAGCAGATATGGCTACCTGCTGGTCACGGTTGTTGAGCGCCCGCACACGAAATGCATAATGGCCGGGTTCCAGGTTCTGAAAAGCAACAGACCGGTTGACCGAAGCGGGAACCCAGCCATCATCATATCCCTGTAGCTGGTACTGATAACGCAGGTTCTGATTGAGGGAATAAGACAGGCCTGCAAATGAAAAAGCAATGGCATTCTGGGCAAATGCCAGGCTGATCTGTCCCGAAGGAGATTCGACCGTATCTCTTCGCTCACCCCGTCCGGTAATCAGCCGCGTGATCACCAGCGGATAGGGCTCCACGCTGGGCAGCTGAACGGCCGGTTGCAACAACAACCCTCCTGCCACAGCTACAGCCAGTTGTTCATCTTTTGTATTATAAAACATGCCGTGCGGCAGTTTTTCATCTGAGAGAAAACGGGTAAACGGAAAACCGATCTTACCACCAGGATCGTTGACAGGTTTACCATCGAGCGTAAGACTAAACAGTTGCTGACCACTTAACACCCAGATGCTGTTGCCGGCACCATTGGCCAGTGCCAGGCAGTTATTGCCCGGTAATCCTTCACGCATACTGAACCGTCTGACTTCTGGTTTGCCTCCGGGTTTATCTGACCAGCGATACAGACCGCCCGAATGGGTGGCTACCCACAGCTGGCCTTCGCGATCAAGGTGAATATCATGTACCAGGGCATGCGAAGCACTTACACTCGCTACTTCGGCCAGATCAATATGTGAAAGCTGACGGCTTTTAAGATCATACCGAAATAAACCTTCACTGAACGTGCCAATCCAGACAGCCTGTCTGGCAGAATCGGCACACAACGCCATCACCTTACGGGTATACGCAAACTCGCCGGTATCAAGCACCATCCACTGATGTGTTCCCCTGGGTTTGAAAAACAGGCCTCCTTTATAAGCAGCCGCCCAATAGTTGCCCTCATAATCTTCGGCTAGATCACGAAAAAACTCTTCACCGTTGACATGAGGCATTGGCTCACGTACAAAGCCCTCCCGGGAACGATCGTACCGGAATACATCGCGTGTGGTGAGTAACCATACCTGTCCCTGCCGGTCTATGCTTAAGGAATGACAGGCCGAAAAGGGCCTGCCATTGAGATCTTTTTTTATAGCAATCAGCTTTCCGGTTACCGGAGTAATCCGGAATACTTCGTTTTGCCCGCCGGCACACACAAAATAACTGTTGCTGGGTTCATCCCAGATCACTCCACCCATCTGATTGGGCAATGCATCGTCTTCTACTTTAACAAGTGGCAGAAAGGAAGGCGAAGAAGAACTGGTTTCAGACTTCAACACGCCATTAGCAGTCGCTATCCAGAATAAACCTGGTTGTTCTACCAGCACCTCTCGTACATGACCAGGCTGGGGCATACCGCTCCGCCGCGGCAGATCGCGGTATAACCATGCATGCCCTGTAGTTCTGCTTATTTCAATCACGCCCTGTGCAGAGCCGATCCATGTATCGCTGGCCTGCGGTAAATGATAAAAACGTGAAGGATATGGCATGGGTTCGGGGTTCAACTCACTAAACTGATCTTTGAGCTCATCGTATACATAAGCCTTACCATTTTCGATGGTAAGAAATACTTTGTGTAACACGGAGTCATATTTCAGTTCCACCACATTGGCACTGTATCGTCCGCCCATATACGTGAAATTGCCGGTAGCGGCGTCCAGCTTCACGAGCCCGCAGGTAGTTCCCAGCCAGTATGTTTGTCCACTACCTGGCACCAGTTTCTGAATAGAGCGGTAGCTGTATTGCTTCAGTTGTTTTTCCTGTCTTGCAAAACCCGGCCAGTCGTAGTAGGTATACTGCCCGGTCTTTACATCCAGTACCGAAAGCTCAAACACATCGCTGGCTATCCACAGACGGTGGTCTTTGCCCCATACCAGATCCCATACAATAAAATTGGGCAGACCTTTCGGTTCTTTTTTCCCCGAAGGCAACAATGTTTCCCAGCGAAGGGTAACGGGGTCCAGTTTGTTGAGCCCTTCCATGGTGGCCACCCAGATATGTCCGTCCTCATCTTCGGCTACCGAGTTAATCACTTCATTGCTGATGCTGTTATACAGACCCGGCCTGAAAATGCGGAATTCATGTCCATCGTAACGGTTGAGACCATTGCGGGTACCAATCCACATAAAACCCCGCCTGTCTTTATAAAAACAGGTTACATCATTATCAGAAAGTCCATCGCGGGTAGAGAGCAGGGTGGTGCGGTAATAAAGCTGTG
>JAGODE010000102.1 GCA_017998385.1 Chitinophagaceae bacterium
GAGCATCAGATTGTGGTTCTGAGGGTCGCCGGTTCGAACCCGGTTAGCCACCCCGTAAACCCCGGTTACGTGCAAGCGGATCGGGGTTTTTAATTTTACTGCAGCAATGAACTATCTTTTTTTACTTATCCCCCTGCTTACTGTTGCGGGTTGCTGGAGTGTGGTATTTTTTACCGAAAAAATACTTTTATACCCCACCGAACCCAGGTCTGTACTGGGTTTCCGTGTGCAGGGACTATTGCATCGTTACCGGCCACAACTCATCGATGGACTCGCTGCGCGTATTCAAACCGCTTTTGACAAAATGGAAGGACTGGAAGCCCGGCTGACTGATCCGGAAAATTTCAGCCGGCTGAAACCAACTATTGAGGAGCATATTGATGATTTCCTGCGCAATAAGCTGAAAGAACAAATGCCCATGATCAGCATGTTTATCGGCGATAAAACGGTGAATACCTTAAAAACCATTTTTATCGCGGAAATTGAAAAGCTTTTTCCACGGGTGATAGGTCAGTATGCCGGTAATCTGAAAAAAGATCTTCAGTTGGGTAAACTTGTTAAAGAAAAACTGGAAGCTGTCTCTCCTGCTGAAATTAACAACCAACTGGTGCCCCTGCTTCACCCTGCTTTTGTACGCCTGGGCCGGGCTGCCCTGCTTATCGGTTTGTTTACCGCACTACTGCAAACCGCCGTTTACCTGTTGCTCTTAGCCTGATTAAGTCTACCGTTGTCCGCGTTTAGTTACCATTTATCAAAATGTCATGGCTATGTCAGCAAGTAAAATCAACTTTGCACGTCCAATTGACACAAGTAATCACATGAAAAAAATATCTATTTCGTTACTCTTTGTAATTCTAAGTGTTTCCATTTTCGCCCAGGTGCCTGGCGGTGCTGCTAACCGCCCAGCCGGCAGCCAGATGGCGGGTCGGATTTATGGAAAAATTGTAGAAGCGAGCTCCGGAAAGGGAGTGGAATTTGCTTCCGTGCAATTGCTGCAGGATAAGCCGGATTCTGTTACCCGCAAAAAAGTGGAAGTGGTGATCGGCGGTATGCTTACCCGTTCAAATGGTGATTTCAGCATTGAAAACGTACCTGTATTTGGCCCTCTTCGTCTTAAAGTATCGGCCATCGGGTTTAAAGAAATTATCATGCCTGTTTCTTTTGATCTTAAACCAGGCGGTAATAAAGATATGACAGCCATGATGAGTGCCCTGGATAAAGATCTGGGTAACATCAAAGTTGAAATTGAAGAAAAAGTACTGGGCAACGTGACGGTAACTTCAGAGCGTCCTGGACTGCAGCTGGGGATTGACCGTAAGATTTTCAGCGTGGATAAGAATATAGTTTCGGCTGGTGGTACAGCTATTGATGTAATGCGCAATATTCCTTCGCTCAATGTAGACATTGATGGGAATGTAACTATGCGCAACAATGCCCCCCAGATATTTGTAGATGGCCGCCCCAGCAACCTTACGCTGGAGCAAATCCCCTCCGATGCCATTCAGAGTGTGGAACTGATCACCAACCCTTCTGCCAAGTTTGATGCATCGGGCGGTACAGCCGGTATCCTCAACATTGTATTAAAAAAAGAAAAGAAAGTAGGTTATAATGGTAACCTGCGGGCCAATATAGATTCCCGCGCACGTGTAGGCTTTGGTGGCGATATTAACCTTCGTCAGCAAAAGGTCAACTTCTTTGCAAGCGGTATGTATAACCAGCGCAAATCTATCAGCACCGGTCGTACTACCCGTCAGAATCTCTTTGATGATCCCGAAACATCCTTGTTTCAGCGCGATCGATCAGTGATGCTCGGCGGTTTTGGATTTGGCCGTGCCGGATTTGATTATTTTATCAGCAACCGCAATACGCTTTCACTGAGTGTGAATATAGCCCGTGGCAGCTTCAGACCCAATTCTACCAGCAGCATCTGGGTAGATACCCTGGCTCCTGTAAATGGCAGTTCTTTTTATGAACGTGAGTCGGCAGTAAAAGGTAATTTCCGTAACCTGGGATCCACACTCAGCTTCAAACACAATTTCCCCAAGACAGGTATGGAATGGACTGCAGACGCTACTTATAATAAAAGCCGTAACAACAACAACAGTAATATCGTAACAGATACTATTGATCTGGCGCAAAATAAGTTGCTGGGTACATATGGTCAGCTGCAGCAGGTGCGTGGCGAAAATGACAATGTGGTTATCCAGACCGATTTTGTAAACCCCCTCAACGATAAATCCAAGTTTGAAGCAGGTCTGCGTGCTCAGCTGCGTACCAATAGCAGCAACAGTGCTTTTTATGTAGACGATCAGGGCAATTGGGTATTGCAACCGGCATCGCAGGTGATTTATGAAAGTAATGACCAGGTATACGCTGCTTATGCTACCTATTCGAATCAGGTCAACGCATTTGGCTATCAGTTGGGACTGCGTGCAGAAAGCTCCAACTATGAAGGTAAACTTACCCGTACAGGAGAGATATTTGATATTAAATTCCCGGTTAGCCTTTTCCCCAGTGTGTTTCTTTCGCAAAAGCTGGGCGATGACCAGGGACTGCAGCTCAACTACAGCCGCCGTATCAACCGGCCCAATTTCTGGCAGCTTACTCCCTTTACCGATTCATCGGATAAGCTGAACCCCAGCCGTGGTAATCCCGGTCTGAAACCGGAGTTCACCAATTCATTTGAATTGTCTTACGAGAAAACATTCAAGAATAAGGACAATTTCATAGCCAGCCTTTATTATAAAAGGACCACTGATCTGATTACGCGTTACCAGGACTCAGCCCGCGGCACAGCCGGCGAAAAACTGATCCTGAATACGTATATCAATGCCAACTCAAGCTATGTAACAGGTCTGGAGCTGATCTCACGCAACAAACTCACTTCCTGGTGGGAAATTACCAGCAACCTCAATATTTACATGTCTGATGTGAAAATAGATGATCCCAATCAGGCCGATCAGGGCAGACTGACAAGCTGGTTTGGCAAACTCAACAATAATTTCAAATTGCCCAAGAATATAACTATCCAGCTTTCGGGCGAATACCAGTCTAAAACTATTCTGCCTCCCGGCGGAAGCGGTAGTGGAGGCCGTGGTGGTGGTATGATGTTTGGCGGCCCGTCTATGTCATCGCAGGGATATGTGCGTGCCAATTATGGAGTGGATATTGCGGTACGTTATGAGTTCCTCAAAAACAGGGCAGCTTCTGTTTCGATTAATATGAACGATATTTTCCGCACACGCCGCCAGTCTACTTATTCCGAATCTGTATTCTTTATTCAGGATGCGTTCCGTCGCCGCGATCCCCAGGTAGTACGGATCAATTTCAACTGGCGCTTTGGTAAATTTGACCCCAATCTGTTTAAGCGTAAAAACATGAAAGGTGAGCGCGAAGGCCAGAGTGGTATGGAAGGCGGTGGTATGGGCCAGTAAATCATTGGTTTTATATCCAAAACCCTCTGGTTGATTACCAGAGGGTTTTTTCTTGCCTCTACACACTGTATATTTGACGCTTTGGGTGTTGCATGAAAAGAATTGTTTTTACTGTTACCAATGATCTTTCCTATGACCAGCGGATGATACGTATCTGTACATCGCTGGTTGCTGCCGGCTATCATGTAACACTTGTCGGATTCAGGCGTACAGATTCGAAGCCCCTGAGCCAGCAATCATTTCAGCAGGTACGTCTTTCACTTTTGTTCCGTAAAGGCTGGTTATTTTATGCCGATTATAATTTCAGACTTTTCTGGTGGCTGTTGTTTCGCCGGCTTGATGTTGTTGGCGCCATCGATCTGGATACGATCCTCTCCTGCTGGCTGGTATCGGTGCTGCGGCGCAAAAAAAGAGTATATGATGCGCACGAATTGTTTTGTGAAATGCAGGAGATCGTGGAACGGCCGCGGGTATATCGTGTCTGGAAATGGATTGAACGGCTCACTGTGCCGCGGTTTCGTTACGGATATACGGTCAATCAACCAATAGCGGATGAATTTCACCGCCTGTATCAGCGGCAGTATGAAGTGGTGCGGAATGTACCCGTGCTGCATATGACCCCGGTTGCAGAAAAGAAAGAACGGTTTATCCTTTACCAGGGTGCCGTAAACGAAGGACGCAGTTTTGATACGCTCATTCCCGCCATGCAATGGGTGGATGCCCGGCTGGTAATAGCCGGTGATGGTAATTATATGGAAAAAGCCCGGGCACTGGTAACCCGGCACGGATTGGAGGAAAAGGTACAATTTACCGGTAAACTATTACCCGGGCAGCTACGGGAGCTCACACAGCAGGCCTGGGTGGGCGTTACTTTATTTGAAAAAACAGGCCTGAGCAACTATTATTCATTGGCCAACAGGTACTTCGACTACCTGCATGCCGGTATTCCACAGCTTTGTGTGGATTATCCGGTATACCGTGAACTGAACAAAACGCAACCTGTGGCGTTACTCACTGGCGACCTGAGCCCTGAAGCGCTGGCGGCGCAGCTCAATCTGTTACTGACAGACCCGGTTCTGTACGAAAAACTGCAGCAAAACTGCCTGGCTGTACGCCGGCAGCTGAACTGGCAGGAGGAAGAAAAAGTATTAATAAGGTTTTATCATTCTATCTTACGCCCTTGAGTGACCGTCATTTACATATTGTATCTCTGGATGTACCCTGGCCGGCTGATTATGGCGGCGCCATTGATATGTTTAACCGCATCCGGATGTTTCATAAACTGGGCGTACGTATTCACCTCCATTATTTCAGCTACAATGAGCGGGGCACTCCCAATGAACTGAACCAGTTTTGTGAATCTATAAATGTATACAGGCGGGAACCGTCACGAAAGGCTTTTTCATTGAGTGAGCCTTATATCGTAGCGTCACGCAACAGCCAGGAACTGGTGGCCCGTCTGCAGCAGGATCAGCATCCACTGTTGCTCGAAGGCATTCATACCACAGGTATCCTTCAGCAATTGGATCATACCAGCCGAAAGGTTGTAGTACGTATGCATAATGAAGAAAGCACGTATTACCGGGAGCTGGCACGGGCCGAACATAACCTGGCACGCAAACTTTTTTTCCTGAAAGAATCCCTGTTGCTTAGAAAATATACACGACAGCTACCAGGAGACTGTGTATATGCCTGCGTATCAGAAAATGATATCCGTGTATTTAAAGAAGACTATAAACTGGATAAAGCGGTTTTCGTTCCCACTTTCCCCAGCTGGCAGGAAGTAATCAGCCAGGAGGGACAGGGCAATCTTTGTCTTTATCACGGAAATCTGTCTGTACCGGAAAACGAAAAAGCGGCATTGTGGCTGCTCTGCAAAGTATTCACCAAGGCCCGGCTTCCTTTTGTAATAGCCGGTAAAAAACCCAGTAAGCGTCTGCAGCGGGCAGCCCATTTTTGCCAGCATACCTGTCTCGTGGCCGATCCTTCCGAATCGGAAATGAGCGACCTGATCAGGAAAGCCCATATTCATGTGTTACCCTGCTTTAATAAGAATGTAACGGGTATCCGCCTTAAGCTGCTGCATGCGTTGTTTGAAGGGCGGCACTGTGTTGTAAACGATCCTATGGTGGCCGGTACGGGACTGGAGCCCGCCTGTCATATCGGAAGTAATGCCAATGCCTTTGCATCAATCATTCTCCAGTTGTATCACCAGCCTTTTACCCGCGAAGAAGTGATATTGCGTGAGCAATTGCTGGGCAATACCTACGATGTACGCCGCAATACGCAGCGTCTTACTCAATGGTTATGGTAGCATTGTCGATTACACGACCACGCTCGGTGCGGATCATGCGTGCCGGAAATTTCTGTACAACAATATAATCGTGTGTAGCCATTACAATGGCTGTATTGAAGTCGCGGCTGATATGAAACAGCAGGTTCATGATTTCATCCGAGGTTTCGGGATCAAGGTTTCCTGTAGGTTCATCGGCCAGGATCAGCTTGGGTGAATTAAGCAGGGCCCGGGCAATATCTACCCGTTGCTGCTCTCCCCCACTTAACTCAAAGGGCATTTTAAAACCCTTCGCTTTCAGCCCCACTTTATCCAGTACATCCTGGATTTTCTCATCCATGAGCTTTACATCGGTCCAACCGGTAGCCCGTAATACAAACTTGAGGTTATCATTTACATTACGGTCAGTCAGCAATTGAAAATCCTGGAATACCACGCCGAGATTACGACGCAGATAAGGAACCTCTCTCCAGCTCATATTGCGCAGGCTGAAGCCCGCCACGGTTGAATCGCCTTCTGTAAGGGGCAGTTCACCATAGAGGGTCTTGAGCAGGCTCGATTTACCCGTTCCGGTTTTACCTACCAGGTATACAAATTCACCTTTATTTACCACCAGGTTCACATCCTGTAAAATAAGATTTGAACCCTGGTATATATTCGCATGATTAATTTCAATGATCGGCTCAGCCATTCGTCCTTTCGTTTGCTGCAAAATAAAGCAAACTGCCCGGGAAAGGGGTAATTTTTTTAATAAACTAAAAATTTAGTTGGTAAACTAAAATATTAGTTATAGATTCGTCAACGTTAATTTGATTTAATATGAAAGCACTTACAAAAGCAGAAGAACAGGTGATGCAGGTTTTGTGGAAACTTGAGCAGGCATTTTTGCGTGATATTGTAGACGCCATGCCCGCACCACGGCCTCATCAGAACACCGTAGCCACCCTGCTGAAAATACTGGTTGAAAAAGAATTTGTAGGCGTAAATGTGATCGGTCGCCAGCATCAGTATTATCCCTTGCTCAGCAAGGAGGATTATTCAAAGCGCAGTATGCGTCAGCTGGTCAAAGGCTATTTTGAAGGTTCATTCAGCAATGTGGTTACATTCCTGGTAAAGGAAAACAATATATCAGTAGAAGAGCTGGAAAGCTTATTGCAACAAATCAAAAAACAAAACAGTAAAAAATGAACCAACTGTTCACCTACCTGCTCCAGGTAATACTGTCATCGGGTTTGCTGTATGGCTATTATCATCTCTTTCTCCGCAATAAGGAGTTTCACCAGTATAACCGTTTTTATCTTCTGTTTGCAACCGTGCTGAGCCTTTGCATTCCTTTTCTGAATATCCCTGTTTATTTTACCGAAGCACCGGAGCAGTCATCGGTGATGTTTAAAACACTGCTTGCCCTTTCGGGCAGTGAGTGGGATGCAGCAGCGTTGACCACAGATGCTGTGCAGCCGGCCTACACATTTGACTGGTACTGGCTGATCAAAACATTCTATACCACTATTGTAGTAGTGCTGCTGATCCGGTTTTTGTCTTCCATCATCAAAATCGGGCGTCTGATCAGCAAACATAAAGTGGAGAAACTGGACCGGATCCGTTTTATGTCTACAGAAGAACCGGGTACACCCTTTTCATTTTTCAGCTGGCTTTTCTGGGATAAAGACATTGACCTGCATACGGCCAAGGGTGAACAAATCTTCCGGCATGAAGTATATCATATTCAGCAAAGACATAGCTGGGATGTAATGCTCATGGAAGTGGTACGTACAATCTGCTGGATCAATCCCTTTTTTCACCTTATGAAAAAAGAATTGCGCATCATTCATGAATTTCTGGCCGACCGGTTTGCAGTCGATGAGGAATCGAAATGGGAATATGCAGAATTGCTGCTCATGCAGGCACTCGATAGCCAACAACGATTAGTAACTCCTTTTTTTCATAATCAAATCAAAAGACGTATAGCCATGATTACAAATCCACAAAAAACCAGCCACCGCTATTTGCGCAAACTGCTGGTATTACCGTTGGGCGCCCTGGTGCTCACTCTTTTTGCCTTTAAGTATAAAAATTCTGCTGTAGATGCAGCCCGTTGGGGAGAACCGCTTACAGTAGTCATCGATGCCGGACATGGTGGAACTGATCCCGGTTCTTACAGTCCGGACAAAAAATTCACCGAAGCCGAATTATCTCTGGCTATTGCCCGCAAGGTAGAGCAACTGGCTGGTGCGTACAATATCAAAGTGGTGATGACGCGCAGCAATGAACAGTTTCCCAACAATGCCGGCAGTAAGGATGATGGCAACCGTCAGCGTCTGCTCATCAGCCAGGCAAATAATCCCGATGCCTATGTAAGCATTCACCTCAACACCTCTACCGGCTCTGCATTTCAGCAAAGTAATGCCGGAGCCGAAGCGTACATTGCCAGCCGCCGCACCGACAAATCAGGTCAGTTGCTGGCTGCCAGTCTGCTGGAAAGCATTGCCACCGTGCATAAAGTATCTTCAGCTGTAAAGATGCGGACAGGCTCTTCCATCTATGTACTCGATGAGAACACTGTGCCAGCGGTAATACTGGAGTGTGGTTATATCAATAACAAACAGGATCTGGCATTTTGCAGCGATGAGAAAACACAGGAGAAACTCGCGCATCAGATTTTGCAGGGCCTGCGCAATTTTCATAATATGCGGGCACTCGTAGAACCACAGTCAGAAAATAAGTCCGTAATTCTTGCCGATACTGTGCCCGTACGTGAGCAGGTAAAAGAAGTAAAACTGGTAGCTACCAACGCTGCACCGGTTCAAAAAAAGGAAACTATTACACTTAAGTTTGCCACCCAATCCCCCCTGGTAGTAATTGATAATGTTGTACAGGAAAGAGAAATCAGACTGGATTCGCTGAATCCTGAGCAGATCAAATCCATTACTGTATTAAAAGGTGAATCTGCCGAGCGTCAATATGGTATTCAGGGACGCGGCGGAGTACTGGAGATAAGAACAAAAGCACTTCGGGAAGTTAAAATAGAAAATCTGATCGGACGGGTAAAAGAGGTAAACTTTCAAACCCTGGAAAAAATAAAAGCGGAAGATGTGGAAATTAAAAAAATAATAGTTGATGGTTATGTTGTGTCCAGTGATCAGCCCAAAAAAGTAGCTATTGAGGGAATTGCGGTGGAAGAGACCAAACCGATAGAGCTTAAGCTGGCTGCAACTAAAAAAGTGCTGGGTGAGGTTACCGTGACGGCCCGGTCAAAACCTGCTGTAGCAGAAAAAATCGCAGGCCTGCAATCAGTAACAGTAGAGCAGCCGGTTGAGGAGTCTAAAAAAGAAAAAATTGTACTCGATGAGGTTGTGGTAGTAGGTTTCGCCAAAAAAGCAGAGGTCTTGTCTGCTCCTAAAAAAGAAACGTTGCCGGCTACTTCAACACTACCGGTCATTTATCCTAACCCTGCCAGCAGTAATGTGACCATGCAATTGCCGGCAGATAATCAGGCCAGCGATGTACAGATCCGGCTGATGGATATGAGCGGACGTGCTTTCGGTGTATATCAGAAAGTAAATGTGCAGAAAGGCAGCAATACCGTATCGCTCGACGTCTCATCGCTCAAAACAGGTCAATACATCATCCAGGTGACTGGTGTAGGGCTGCAAAAAGCACAGGCATATAAGCTGATCAAAAACTGATCAGCCGGCGTAAATCAGCTCGCTGCCTGAAGCGGTATGTACTACCAGCTCTCTGGCCGCAGCTGCTTCTACCCTGCCTATTACGCGGGCATCGATACCAAATGATTTTGCAACGCTGATCAATGCATCAGCGTTGTTTTCATTTGTATAGATCTCCAGGCGTGTTCCCATATTGAATACCTGGTACATTTCGCGGTCATCGGCACCACTGGCCTGCTGAATAAGACCGAAAACGGGCGGAGGTGTAAACAGATTGTCTTTTACAATACGTACATTATCGGGTACATACTTCAGGCATTTGGTCTGCCCACCGCCACTGCAATGTACCATTCCCATTACAGCGTCAAAATGCTGCTCCAGTATGGTTTTAATTACCGGGGCAAAAGTACGGGTGGGTGACAGAATGAGTTGGCCGATCGGGTGAGTCTGATCACCGATTGTAAAAGGCGTGGTCATTTTATAGGGACCAATATATACTACGGATGAGTCGAGACTGTTGTCGAATGTTTCCGGAAACTGGGCGGCGTATACCTTTACCAGCATATCATGCCGGGCACTGGTGAGCCCATTGCTGGCAATGCCGCTGTTGTAAGTTGTTTCATAACTGGCCTGTCCAAAGCCTGCCAGTCCTACAATAACCTGTCCGGCAGCTATCTTTTCATTAGTGATGAGCTTTGCTTTTGGCCAGCGGGCCGCCATAGTACCGTTTACGGCAATCGTCCGTACCACATCACCCACATCGGCGGTTTCTCCGCCCATATAGGTAATGTTGATACCGTATTGTTTCAGGTTGTCAAACAACTCCTGGCTGCCATTGATTACAGCTTCCAGTACTTCGGCCGGTATTACCTGTTTGTTGCGGTCAATGGTGGAGGAAAATAGTAACTGATCATATATACCGATACAGAGCAGGTCGTCGAGGTTCATCACAATAGCATCCTGAGCGATACCTTTCCATACCGACAGGTCGCCGGTTTCTTTCCAGTAGAGATAAGCCAGTATACTTTTAGTACCGGCGCCATCTGCATGCATTACATTTACCCACTGGTCGTCACCGCAAAGCACATCGGGATAGATCTTACAAAATGCTTTGGGATAAAGTCCCTTATCGAGTTTTTGAGTAGCGGCGTGCACTTCTTCCTTTTGGGCAGATACCCCTCTTTTGGCATACAGGCTCATGGTCTGAATTAAGGCGCAAAACTAACCAATCGTGTTCCAACGAACAATTTTCAGTTAGTTTTGCTGTAGATTTTATGAAAGTACATACCGACCTCGACCGCCTGCCCGCCTTTAACAGGGCCGTTATTACTATCGGCACTTTTGACGGGGTTCACCGCGGTCATCAACAGATACTGGATACCCTGAAGCGTGAGGCCGCAGCCATTGGCGGCGAAACGGTGATCATTACCTTTCATCCACACCCCCGCAAAGTAGTGTCATCGGCCATACTCGGGGTTCGGCTTATTAATACACTGGAAGAAAAGATCGGACTGCTGGCAGGTATGGGTATTGACCACCTGGTGGTCGTACCTTTTACGGACGCATTTGCCAATCAGGCGGCAGAAGATTATGTGGCCAGCTTTCTCGTCAGCCGGTTTAAACCCGCTTCGATTATTATCGGGTACGATCACCGGTTTGGCAGAGACCGCAAGGGCGATTATCTGTTGCTCGAAAAACTGGCTCCCCAATATGGTTATAAGCTGCTGGAAATTCCTAAACATGTGCTGGATCAGATAGCGGTAAGTTCTACCCGCATCCGGGAAGATTTGCTGGAAGGTCGCCTGGCCGAAGCTGAAAAGCTGCTGGGTTATCCTTTTTTCTTCAGCGGTACTGTGGTACATGGAGATAAACTTGGCCGGCAGTTGGGTTACCCCACCGCCAATATCCGCGTGCCCGATGAGGAAAAGATTATTCCCGGCAATGGCATTTATGCTGTGTATGCCGAACTGCCCGATGAAAGCAGTACAACCCTACAGCCCCGGATAAAGGGGATGATGAGTATTGGATTCAGGCCCACGGTAGATGGTACCAAACGGGTAATAGAAGTTAACCTGTTTGATTTTTCCGCCGAGATATATGACCGGTTGCTGCGTGTACATGTAATAGAATATCTGCGTCCCGAAGTGAAATTCGATTCACTGGAGGCGCTGGTCAAACAAATCGATCAGGATAAAATCGATAGTCTTGCCATATTAAAATAACGAACGCTGGAATCTGAGCAATAAAAAACCGCAGCGTATATCCGGAAATTCGGATCGCTGCGGTTTTTTATTATTGTAAGGGAGATGTGTTAGAATTCGATCGTAAACTCCAGTGCCTTGCCGTCATCAAAGAAGTCTTCGGTAGACTCTGTGATGGTTACTTTTTTCTTATCGTCAGACAGCACAGCATTTTTACCGGTTACTTTTTTGGCGGCTCGTGGCAGGTTGATCACGAGTTTGCTTTGCATGGGCATACCCTGAGCAGAGATTTCTTTTAATGCAGTCATGTTTTCATCATCGCTAACCTTAGCATATTTTTCTGCAATTAATTTCTTCTCAATTTTATCAGCAGAATAAGTGGTGGTGTAGTATGCTTCCATACCACCGCCTTCGGGCAGTTTCATATCATCCATACCGCCTCCTTTTCCTTCAGCCATGATTTTTTGCATGCCCTGTTCCAGGATGCGTGATGCCAGGAGATCCATTTTGCCCAACTCATCGAGTTTGCTGAAAGGGATTTTTACATTGGCCATCATTTTCTCATCTCCCAGGTTCATATTCATGGAAAAACTGCCTTTGGCTGCCAGCTTACGTTCTTCGGCAGTAAGACTGGGCAGGCTATCGGTCAGTTCTTTGAGCGCGATAGTTGTGTCCATGCTTTTATTTTCCATCTTTTCCATCTTGCCGTCCTGGTCGGCCATCTTGGCCAGGCCTATGAGTGCGCTGAAATCGGAGGTACTGCTATACTGGCCACTACCATCGGGATTGATCGTTACTTCACGAGTGGTTTCACAACTGGTCAGCATCAACGTTCCAATTGCAGCCACAGCTAATAGAATTCGTTTCATACAAAGTGTTTAATTGGCGGAAAGATGTGTTTTAGATTAAATTAGTTGCAAGCCGGTTCGCGGTTGCCTGACAAAGAACGGAATAATTCAGTTTATGCCACCATTTTACAAACCATTTCTTTAAGCAGCTCGGCGTCTTCCACCCCGGCACTATTGACTCCCACGCTTTTAAGATTATACTGATGCAGTAAAAGGAGTATACGCTCCACGCCCTGGTAGTTGTAGGTACGGGATGCCTGCAGATAGTCTTTGGCAAAAAAGGGGTTTACGCCTATGGCTGCTGCCACTGCTTTTTCATCGCCCCCTCCGGCACCAAAGACCATAAAGACCTTGCTGAAAAAACCGTAGAGAGAAGGTAAGACCAGTTGAATGGGAGCTGCCTTGGGATTGGCGGCAAAGTACTGGATAATACGCAGGCTTTTTGCCAGGTCGCGACGGGCAAGGGCTGCCTGCAGTTCAAATACATTATAATCCTTGCTAACGCCCACAAACGATTCAATATCCTCTTCCGTAATTGACTTTCGTGATCCCAGGTTGACAGAAATCTTTTCAATTTCATTTTCGAGCCGGGTAAGGTCATTACCGATATGATCTACCAGCAGGGCCACTCCTTTCGGAGAGATGCTTAGACCGTGCGATTGCACCATCTGTTGTGTCCATTCCGGCAGTTGATTGTCATAAATCTTTTTGGTGCTGATGTAAACCGTTTTTTCTTTCAGCAGCTTTGCAAACTTGCTGCGGCCGTCTACTTTTTTTTCTTTGTAGGCAACAATAAGTATGGTTGATGTGAGTGGTTTTTCGATATAGTTTTCCAGCTTTTCCACATCGCGCATATGCTGTGCTTCCTTCAATACCACCACGCGTCTTTCTCCAAACATCGGATACTGTTTGCTGGCATTTACGACCTCTGTCCATGAGGTATCGCGGCCATAAAAAACGGAAAGATTAAATGATGCTTCGCTTTCGGGCAACAGATGATGTTCTGCATAATCTACCACTTTATCCAGGAAATAGGTCTCTTCGCCTTCCAGCCAGTAAACTGGTTTGAAGGTACCCTTCTTCCACTCTGCGATGATTTTTTCTACTGCCATAAAGCGCTAAGATACAGGCTTTAGCCGGTAGTCGGCCACAAGTTTTTGAACACTGGAAAACTGTCCGGGATATTTTCTGGCACGGTTTTCGGAATTATCGGGTTCAAATGGATTTTCAGGCCGATTGCTAACCGGACGAATGAAAATCGAATCCATTGACAGTAAACCTAAAATTCATCTAAAACCCACTTGTATGACAAACACAAATTATCCATCTGCCACTCCGCAGAATGAACCCAACCAGCCTCAGAAATCTGGTAATAAGAACCTCCTGATCGGTATTCTTGTTGCTGTATTGCTGGGTACATGGGGTTACCTGCTCTGGGATAAGAATAAATCCGGCGAGCAGGTTCAATTGGCGCAGACCCAGTCTGAAAACTACATGTCTCAGCGCGATTCACTCAAATCTATGTTTGATGAAGCTCAGCTGCGCCTCGACTCAATCACTGGTGCAAACAATAGCCTGCAGGGCGAAAAAAGCACACTGCTGAAACAAATCGAGTCAGACAAAGCCCAGATTCGTCGCATCCTGAATGACAAGAATGCTACAGCTGCCGATCTGAAAAAGGCACAGGAACTGATTGCCAGCCTCAACAATCAGATTGGTAACCTCGAAGCTGAAGTTGCCCGTCTTACAGGCGAAAATCAGGAACTGTCAGCCAACAATCAGCAACTGTCTTCTGAAAAGCAGGTACTGGAGCAAAATCTGCAGACTTCGGCTACTGAAAAAGAAGCCCTGGCTCAGACAGTTGACGTAGGTTCTACTTTCAGCGCTGCCAATATTCAGATCACTCCTGTGGATGAAAGAAAGAATGGTAAAGAGAAAAACACTTCAAAGGCCAAACGTGTAGATAAACTGGTTGTATCCTTTGATGTAGAAAACCGTATCGCACGCTCAGGTCCCGCTGATATGTATATCATGGTGACTGCTCCTGATGGTAAAGTAGTGGCTGACCCCAGCCTGGGTTCAGGTACTCTGACTACCCGTACAGA
>JAGODE010000103.1 GCA_017998385.1 Chitinophagaceae bacterium
GTGCTGCATCTGTAATTGTTTTGATACCGCACAAAACTAGCAGGGGCCTGTGACAGCCCTATGGCAGGGGTGGGGAACATTTTTTTCTGCACAGCTCAAAATAATCTTCGAAGCTAAGCTGGTGGGGAGTGAAGGTCTCTTCGAGTACAGACAGGCTCATAATGCGGTCGAGCCGGAAGGCGCGGTAGTCTTGTCTGACCCGGCAGAAGGCTACCAGCAGCCAGTTTTCCTGAAACGTATAGATGGCAAAGGGCTCTACGGTTCGTTTTGTGATGACATCGCCCTGCAGGCTGCAATAGCTTATATCTACCAGCTTGAAATGGGTGAGTGCCAGCTGCAGTGTCGACAGATTGTTGCTGCTCCGGTCCTGCTGCGCATTTTGTCCGGACAGTACCCGCTCTGCCAGCAGGTTGGCCTTTGTCTGTGTATGGTCGCGCAAGACAGCCGTTATCTTGTCGATGGCCTGCGTATACTCTTTTACAAAGGAGGCGTCTTTGTTTTGGATCACCAGTTGCCGGGCGGTGATGAGCGCATTGGCCTCACTTTCCGAAAACATGATAGGCGGAATCTTATATCCCTCCATCAGGCTATAGCCCCGGCCTTCATCTGTCAGCACCGGTACGCCGGCCTGCTCCAGGGCTTTTATGTCGCGGTAGATCGTTCTCTTGCTCACATCAAACTTTTCCGCCAGCCATGCCGCCGTCAGCAGGCGTTTCGTCTGCAGTTGCGTGAGCAGGGCAATCAATCGCGAAAGGCGTTTGGTGTCGGTTTGGGGCATGGGGGAGGTTGTTGCAGGGCGAAATTAGGGGAATTGAATCGGGAGAAAGTTGGAATTTGGTTACTTATTTACGTGTCAAATAGGCTAAATTGGAGGTAAGGTAATTTGAATGTTGATATATTTTTTTGTTGATAAATATGGAGAGGTGCATTAACAACGATTAAGCGTTCAGAAATACCAAAAGTTATAGCCAGGGAAAATAGGCTGTTGTGGTTTGCAGAAATTGCATGAATTGGAACGACGATTTTTATGCGCGAATATGGGAGGCTGTCAGCAGCCGCGGAGTACTCAACGTAGTTTTGTATGCAACCCGCCATTCGCAGTAAATGACGCCTCGGTTACGGTGAACTCTGCTACTCAGGCAACCGCAATGAGGGACGGCACATTTAAGTTTGCCAATGGAACTAATTTTAGAGTTGCCAATACGATTCCAAAAAAAATTTCTCAAATAAGCTGGCCTGCAGAATGATAGTCAGACACTGTATAATTTTATTGGTCTTAATTCAGTTTATCATAGCTGGGTGTAGTCAGGCGCAGGGCACCGCTGAAGTGCAGGGAGTTGTTAAGGCTTTTCAACACGTGTATAATGGTGATCAGAATGGATTGCCATCTTTTACAATCAGCTACAGAATCTGGTATCGGGGGAATACATCAATACAAGAGATTCCCATTGTAAATTTTGTGCAGGACACCTTGGGTAAAACCAGTGTGACAGTTGCAATTACCCATTATTCCTATATTAATCCGGATACAAAAACTTATTGCTCATTTCCTCAAATGAGTTTAAGTCTAAAGGGAATCAAGTATTTTTCTGAGATTGATTCGGTGTTAAAAGATGGAGCGCTGGACTTGTATTCTGACCAGCCTTTTGAGTATGAAAAAATAGTCAGGATGCGCGATACGCTGGAAAATGGAGTAGAATACCAGCGGTACCAAATTTTAAAAACAATAAACAATATCGATGTTGAAATTGAAAGTTATTTAAGATGCGATAAAAAAGGGGCAATAGTGACATTCTTGAAATCGATAAGTGACTCCCTAAAATGTCCCATCGTCAAAACAAACGTATACGAGAATGGCCTTCTGGCGTCTGTTGGAGAATTTGAATACCTCAGTAATGCACTTTCCAGCGAAGAAATAAGAATATTCGATTTATTGGAGGCGGGAAAACAAAACTAAGCCGATCGGCTTTTCTGTTAATCCCATTGCTGGTGGGTGAGCAGGGCAATCAATCGCGAAAGGCGTTTCGTGTCGCTTTGGGGCATGGGGGAGGTTGTTGCAGGACGAAATTATGGGAATTGAGGGATGGAAAAACGAAGGGGCGTTTGTTGTGAGGTTGTTTGGGGAAGTTTTCCGCGTTATTATGTTCATCATTCATGCCGGGTTGGATACTCAAACCAGATTTTGCCGGGTTTAAGGGAATTAAGTGTATTACCGGAAAATTGAGACATTATGTATGAAAACATACCAGTGCTGAAAGAGTTTTCCGGTATTACTGGCAATCACAGACTTAGCGGCTCCGTTTTTTTAAATAATGTATCTATTTTAGCGTGAACTAAGGGGGGCGTTAACCGGTATAGTTCATCTAAGAAATCTGTTGAAACAGGTTTTGGGTTGGGATATTTGTGCTTCTCAATAAAACTTCTCAGTACTTCATTTACCTTTTGCTCACCGATTAGTTCACTTAAAAGATACATCACCACGGCTCCTTTTGAATAGGATATATGCGTTTCTCCCGGCTGAACCTTATACAATGGTTGCTCTATTGAAAAGCCTTTGCTGAAGGAATAAATGTCGAGGTGCATTTTTATACGATCCAACATTTTTTCTTTGCCATGCATTTTTTTGAGCAACATCATTTCGGTATACATGGCCAGTGTTTCTGTAAGCATGGCCGATCCATCTCTGTCGTCAGGATTTATTTGATTATTGCCCCACCACAAATGTGACAGTTCATGCCCGGCTAATTCATTGATCACATCCTGTTGCTTATCGGCTTTAATATTGGAGTGAAAAACCATGTTTTCTGTCATGTAGATCGTTGCAGGATAAGCCGTAGCTGCAAAGCCGCCGGTAAAGCCCGATACTTCTGCAAACCGGGCGGTTTTAAATGGATAGTTTCCAAAATTTGTTTCGCAATAATCCATGGTTAACCGTGCGTTATTCATGAGGTGATCTACATTCTCTGCATGTGTTGGATGATAATAGATCTCAAAACTTTTGCCTTTATAGGTTTCTTTTTTTACAGCGTATTGAGCAGAGGAAACCGCAAACCTGAACGGAATAGGATCATCGGTTTTGTACTGAAAGTAATTCCTGTTTTCCCGTTTCCAGCTTTTGGTCAATTCTCCAACGCCAAGAGCGGTTTGGTCGCCTGATGTGGAGACCGTCATATCTAGTGTAATGAAATCATTATTGGCAGTCTTTGGTGCATCAAATGCAGTGATTGCTGATTTGGTTCCCAAATTATATTTTTTCCTGGTTGCGTCATCTTCAATTTCATTTTCCAGTACATATCCAAAATGGGGGTAGTATCGGCTAATGCGCATAAAGGAACCATTTTCAACAATGGCATTAAATGATTGATGACCGTTCACCGCCTTCCACTGGTAGGAAATATTGAAATGAAAGGTTGCCTTTTGATTTGGCATTAACGCTTTCTGAAGAGCAAGAACCTGGTACTGATCTTTGACTGTAATTATTTCATCAGCAATTTGAAGTGCTGCATTTTTTATTTTAAAATCATTTGCAAAATTGACCAGGATGCTGTCGATGTTTGAATCGGTTTTGTTTTCAAGCGTGTAGGTGCCTTTTATATGGTAAGCGTTCTCTTCCGGAAACAAATCTACAGTTGTAATTATGCTGGTAACAGTTGGCTGAGGACGGTTGCTGTATTTACGATACTTCGTTTCATAATTTGCCTGTGCTGTAAAAGCTGCTGTTTCGTTTTTTGGCTTATATCCGTCCAATAATTTTATTCCGGTATAAGAAGATAGAGAGACAGACGCGATTAACAGCATCCATACCTGCCAGCTTCTATTGGTTTTCTTCACCAGGTAGTAGATGCTGAGTAGCGCTACCAGGCAAAAAAGCCCAAAGAATATTCCTTTTAAATACGCAGAACCATATTGGCCATATCCATTCATATCGCTGTACTTCATCTGAATGACGTAGAATATTTTCGCCAGGGGATATGTGATAAAATTTTTACCAATGGAAGTTGCCATTATAAAAACGAACAGCACTGCAACACCCAGTCCTACGTATTTACGGTTGATTGTTTTTTTAATCAACAAAAGAAACCCACTCATTACTATCAATGGCAACGTGATAAAGGGAAACAGGTTGCTATAGACTTTCCATTCAATAGCCGGATAGTTGTATAATAATTGGAATGCAATTCCTTCAAAAATTAATACAACAGTAAAAATTAATGCTACTACTGTTAATGAGATCCACTTTGCGAAATAAGCGGTTGAGGTATTGGCGGTACTGTTTTCAATCAGGTTAAAACGTACAGTGTTGCTTCGCCAAAAAATATCAAATGCATAATATAATACGATTATCAAACCTAATTCATAAAAATGCTGAATAATGGTATTGGTCATTAACCCGGAGTTTACATATTGCTGCGGAATTCTGAGGCCCTTTTCAATTGCTGCATACATTTCCATACCTACGCCAAAAAGTACGTACAATAAAGCCAGTATAAAAGGGATGCTTTTTACGATATAGGTTAAATGTATTTTAGAAAAAGAAAGCAACGATTTTGCCTGTGCCCGGGTATTATGCTGAGTAGGTGTGCGTTTGTAGCTGAAGGCCAAATTATTCTCGTATGTGTTTTCTTTTGATTTGGATGAGAGCTTTGATTGTTTTTTTGAAAAACTAAACTTCCTCACACTTATATACAGCAACAATAGAGAGACAAGTACAACACTTATTCTATTCAACAAAAACAATCCCTTCAATGAAATCAGTTGTGAGTTTCTTTGTTCAACTGTCCAGGAGGTTGTCTGGTAAAAGTATGCAGACATCCCAAATGGATCCACAACAGCACTGATAAACCTGGATTGTTCCGATTGTGGCAGCGCACCCGCCATTAAAGGTGAACCCGAATAAATGAGGGTGGCCATATATATCATGTACAACAATAGTCCGCTAACGTAAATGATCAGTTTGTTTTTTGAGATCCATCCGGCAAAGCTTAACACAGCCGTTATGAAAAATGTGTTGATGAAAGTGAACAGGAGAGCAGGTTGTATATAATAGAGCAATGAAACATGCTCTTTCCGTAAGTTGGTAGCCGATAAAGAATGGCCTAGCAAAAAGCTACCTGTAAATAAAAGGGTGGGTAAAAAACTGATGGTGAACAAGGAGGCAAATCTTGCTGCAATAAATTGATTTTTCCTGATTGGAGTGCTGAAAAATATCTGCTGAAAATTATTGTCCAGTTCTTTGTTTGCATACTGGGCGACAAAAAGGGTTGAGAATAATATAGCAGATAAACTGAAGAGTGCGGTGATAAAAGAAATTTGGTAAGGTGAATTTTGATAGATGCTTTCGCTTATTGTAAATTGTGCATCTTTCCCTATCACTATGCCCAATGCAACTATCAATGTCAGCAATACCCAGGTGCTCCACCTTTTGAAGAAACGCTTTATGTCGAATAAGAATAAGGCAGTCATAATTAATTTGAATGCTGGTTAAGTATAGAGAAATACACATCTTCCAGGGTGGGGTCTATGGGCTGGAACCCGGCAGGCATACTATCGGCCATGATATGAATATTTAGCTTGCCTGTTATAAATTGTGAGGATATAACCCTGTGATCTCTTTTATAACCGTCGAGCTCCTGCTTTATTATTTGCTTTCGTCCGATGCGCCCCTGAAGGCCTGCAATAAGATCGTTGGGATTACCTTGTTTTAAAAGAGCCCCGTTATTAATGATAGCCATTTGCGAACACAAATTGCGAACATCTTCCACGAGATGTGTTGAGAGAATGATGATGATGTCTTCTCCCAGTTCACTGAGCAGACTATTAAACCTGTTGCGCTCTTCGGGGTCAAGTCCTGCCGTGGGCTCATCTACAATAATGATCTTCGGATTGCCCAATAATGTCTGGGCAACTCCAAATCTTTGTTTCATGCCACCTGAAAAAGTATGTACTTCCTTTTTTCGATAAGCGTATAGGTTCACTTTTTGGAGTAGCGATAATATTTGTTCCTTTCTTTCATGGGCATCAGTAACTCCTTTCAAAATTGCCAGGTGGTTCAGCAGGTCATACGCAGTTATTTTAGGATACACACCAAAGTCCTGGGGTAAAAAACCCAACTGTTTTTTAAGGAAGAAAGGATCATCCACAACATTTACGTTGTTGAAAATGATCTCGCCACTATCGGCCTGTTGTAGTCCAACTATAGTGCGCATGAGCGATGATTTCCCTGCACCGTTGGGCCCCAGCAATCCAAACAAACCATTGCTTATTTCCAATGAAATGTTGTTGATGGCTTTTACTCCATTGGAGTAGGTCTTGTTTAGATCTTTGATCAGTAATTTATTCATAGCAAGCTTTTAGGCAATAGAATTCTATGCACTCCGGCCGTCCGGCCTGTGTGCCATTTGTTTTCCAAACCAATTGTAGATGATTGGGCATAATCACAAAGACATATACATTGATCCCGCCTTTGTTATTCAAACATTCTAAGGGAGTTTACAACAACGTCTTTGTATTCGTTTTGTATTACCAATTTTTGTCATTGACGATCATGGCTGTCCAAAACCACCTCCTCTATTTTATGTTTGATTTTACCTCGTATTCAATGGTATCCTCACTTATATCCTCAAGCCATTATATCTTACGATCCCTGTTCGTGAGACACGAACGGAGGGTCTTTTTTTGTGGAGCACCTCAGAAATCATTTTGTTTTAGTATTATGGTTTTTAGCCCTTAGCGGCCGCCTTCCATTCACGTGCATAACAAAGATATAGTTAAAATACTGTATCATGTTATACATAATACCTTGCTTGGCTTATTAAGCTGTTGAGTGGTCAGATTTTCGGATGACCGGTCATCAGGGCAATTTGACCTGGTTTAGTTGGTTTCATTTTGATGCCCAAAACATGGAAACATTGCCGGAATTGTTAAAAAGACGGCGGAGTGTTGCACTAAGGCTACAGATGAACGAGAGATTTTCCCAAATTCTTTTACAGGTTGAAAAGTATCATTTAAAAAATATTTTGAATATGTAACTGCTAATTTACCTGTGTATTAGCATGCTCGAATCAAATCTTCAGGGATTTGAGGGAATTTAACTTTCTTTCAGAGGACATGAGCATTCGCGGGTATTTGTAGCGCTAAGAAGCACAAAGACGAAGGATTTTATCGCCGGATTGAGGTTGATTTCGGATTTTATGACGTAGCCTCGTTTGGAATCGAACTTGTGATTAAAAATCAGGAAGTTATCCGACCGTACTCAAATGAAATATTATCGTGAGCCCTAAGAAGTATGACGGCAGTTCAAAATAGCAATCAGTGACAAAAATGATTCATTTCTGCGCAGTTAGAAAGGACAAACTAGTCCTTTTATTGAAGAATCCTGGACTTTCGCCTGCCAATCATTTGTATCGCAAAATCTTTCATCGCAGGATACAAATCCTTAAACACACCTTTCCTGGGTACAGGTACATCAGCATCCTTCATTCCCATGACATAAAGGATAGCTTCAGGTATTTCGAAGGCTTCACAAATCTTCTTCACTGATTTTTTGCTTGGGTTCTTGGCACCGCTTTCGATTTGTGATATGGAGGTTTGAGATAAGCCAGTCCGTTCACTAAGTTCAACCTGGGAGTGCTCAACATAGTTTTGTATGCAACCCGCCATTCGCAGTAAATGATACTTCGGTTTTATTGGTCTTAATTCAATTTTATCATGTACTAAAAATTGTACAAATCAATCTCCATTTTGTACAAGCTCTTGCGTCAAGCCACTATAGTTTTACTTCATCAAAACCGGTAACGATATGTTGCCGCGATTGAGCCAATCCATACCATGAAAAAAAATAATGCAATGCTTTTACCAACATTACATCGATGCTTTACGGGAGTGTTCTGAAAGATCCTGTGTTGTTTAACTTCCACTCATTCTTATTTTTCTTCTATTGGCTTAACTGATGTCGTGTGTACACGCAGTCGCCCCACCCTTGCCTGATCTGTGCACGGGAACGCAGGCTATTGCTTTATGAATGACCCATCTCTTTGGCCTGTATCATAAATAATAATAGTTATTAAAAAGTCTTTACTTATGAAAAAATGTTTACTCTATTTGTTAACGCTTTTGTTTGTTGCCAGGCTGCAGGCTGCCGATTATTATTGGGTAGGTGGCGGCGGTAGCTGGAGTGATCTCAATCACTGGAGGTTGGGCAGTAGCGGAGGACCCATTCCCAGCATAATACCTTCGCCGGGTGATAATGTTTTTTTTGATGCCAACAGCGGCTTCGGTACAACCCTTGCCACGCGTACCATTACGGTAGATGCAAACGGATTTTGCAACAACATGACGTGGAGCAATACTGTTCCTAACAGCCCTCGCTTCATTACAGCCAATTCTGCGTTTACTATCGAGGTTTGGGGTGATCTTTCATTAAGTCCAACTGCTACCTACTCCGTGATATTTGCGTTCAAAGGGGCCACGGCCAATACGATCACCAGTAATGGTAATGTGTTGGGCGAATTTGGCATGGTGATAGACAAAGCGGGAGGGAGCCTTACCGTAGTAGATAGTCTTGTGCAAACCACATTGACCAACTCGCTGGGTACCAATTCTACAACTGTTACCAGGGGTGTCTTCAATATGGCAGGAAAAAGACTTTCCGGTCATATGTTTTACAGTCAGAATGATAATGTACGGACACTCGAAATGACCAATGCAAACCTGACCTACAATTTTCAGTTTCGGGTAACCGGCCTTAACAAGACTATCAACGCTTCAGGATCTACCGTCACCGCATTAAGTTATTTATTTACCGACGGCGGTACGTATAATAGAGTAGTCGGTGGAGGCGGTGGTCTCAATAATCAAATTGGTATCAACAATACAATCTTATCATCACTTTATTTTACGTTGGCTAATGTAAACTCACAGGCCAGGTTGGGAAATGGCAATACAGTTACTGATTCGCTGGTTTTTGCTGGCGCGGGGGGCTTTGCCGGCAATAACATCGTAAACAAAGTTTTTTTCAGGATGCCCGCGTTTATCAGCGGAACGAATAACACTGTAAGTAAGATCACCTGCCAGGGAGATTTCCAGGTAAACGGCAATTTTACCAATACCGTAGACAGTATGCTGCTGGCTGCAAATCACCTCAGTACATTCAAGGGCACTTTCAACATCAATAAATATCTGTACGTAGATGGTGCATCCTGCGAAGCTTTTACTGATATCAATGGCGACTCGACAAACGGGTCATTGAATTTTGCCCCGGGCGCAGTGGTAGATCTCAGCAATGTAATTCTTACCGGTGTAAAAGCGTATGGCCCTGTTACTCCTATTACTGTCGATGGAATTGATGGCGATAACAATGTTGGTTTTACTATTATTCCCCCGGCTACTACCGCTGGCGTTACGCTTTATTGGGTAGGCGGGAGTGGCGATTGGAATGATCGTGCGCATTGGAGCACGAGCAGCGGCGGTGCCGGCGGTGCCTGTGTACCTTTTATGAATGATGATGTTATTTTCGATATCAACAGTGGTCTTGCATCCGGTACTGTGACTACCAGCAGCAGTTCATTTTGCAGGGATATGAGCTGGATGGCCGGCGTGGGTAATGTTATATTCAATGAATCTGCTTCTTCCATGTTCAGTGCGTATGGGTCTGTAGTATTGCAGCCTACCGTAACGATGAATGCTACGATTGAACTGAGAGGGTCTGCCAACACAACGGTGACTATCAATGGCAGTACAGCCGGCACACTTCAGTTGGGCGGACGTAAAACCGGCAGCGGCGTTGCCACAATAGTAGATGACTGGAATAGTCCAACTAATGGAAGTATAACACTGACCAGTGGTGGACTCAGCCTGGCAGGACGTACGATTTCAATTTTGAGTTTTATCAGTGTGGGCCAGTTGACACGTACATTAGATATCAGCAATGCAACCATCACCACCACCACCCGCTGGCAGTATACAGGTTTGAACAAATTCCTGGTGGCTACCGGCTCATATATCCTTTCAACGCAGAACTTTATTACCAACTGGCAGTCGGGAGCGCCTGTCCATACTTATCCAAAGGTCGACCTGACATACGCAGGAACTGTCAACGTTTTTGATATCAATGGTACCGGTTTCGGGGAACTGACGTTTACCTCCACATCACCAACCAGTGTAGCACGTATTGATGCCCTCAACACGATCCGCAAACTGGAATTCAAAGGAGCGGGCTATTTTGTTGGCGGAGGTAATATTATCGATACCCTCATTCTGGCAGGTTCACGTAACTATTCTTTTTCAGGAAGCAGTACCATCAATAAATACCTGAAAGCACAATCTGCGGCCTGTACAGGGTTGATCGAGATGCGGGGTAACCTTACGGGGACTCTGGCATTTGGCAATTCAGCCGTTGTATTGATCGACAACGTTTATATGCAAAACATGAGCGCTACCGGTTCAATCACCCCCATTGCATTCAATGGCGCGGATGCCGGTGGAAATTCAGGATGGGCCATTTCTTCCGCTGCTGGTAGCGACCGCTATTGGATTGGTGGCTCAGGCGACTGGAACGATCCCAATCATTGGAGCACTACCAGCGGAGGAGCGCCCGGTGCCTGTATCCCTACGGTGAATGATAATGTGTTTTTTAACGCAGCAAGCGGATTTACTGCCCTTAGTAAAACTGTTTCTATAGCAAATGGGAATGCTTATTGCCACAACATAGACTGGACAGGTGCTCCCAATGCCCCTATTTGGAACAAAACGGGCATCTGGAACATGGAGATCTGGGGTGACAGCATCATTCTTAACCCTACGGCTACATTTAATACATTGGTCACAGCTAAAGGACCTACCCCCGCGTTTTTGAAAGGTAATGTTCTAGGCAACTTCGATTTTAATATCGACAAGCCGGGGAGTAGTCTAACTATATTGAACGATTACAGCAATGGTCAAACTACCATCGGTTTAATCAGGGGTGCATTGAATGCTGCAGGACGCAGGCTCACTGTTCTTCAGGTCGACAATTCCGGGGGAACCGCCAATACATTTTCCATCGATATCAGCAATTCTACCATTATTGCGCCCTTTGGCTGGCGTTTCCAGGGTCCTGCGGCCAATCATACGTTGAATGCTGCTAATTCCAGCATTACAACCGGCGACTTTAAAGCAGAGGGAATGCAGTATGATACTGTATTGGTAACCGGCACCATCAATACGGATGTGGCCATGAATTTTTCTACCATCAACAGGCTCGTTTTTACAAATCCTGCCACCACTTCCACCGTAGGAATTACTGGAAATAACAATACGATTACCTATGTGGAATACAAGGGTAGCGGCGGTATATATGGCACCAACAACATAATGGATACCCTCGTGTTCTTCCCTGGAAACAGTTATGTATTCAATGGTGGTTCCAACAATACCATCAGGAATGAATGGTTTGGCAGCGGCACCCCTTGCAGGCTTACAGAAATACGAAGCACTAACAGCACCAACGCAACTATTACCAAAACCAACGGCACCGCCGAATTCGATTATGTACGCGTGCAACGGATTACTGGCGCCGGTACACTCCCTTTTATTGCCCGGGAACACAGCACCGATCTCGGTAATAATATCAATTGGAATATATTACCGTATAATGGTGCGGCACCTATTTATGGTCTCGGATCTGATACGATAGTAAATTCAGGCGATTTTCCGATCGTATTGCGTACCGATGGATTCTTTGGTTCTCCTTCTTCCACATATACCTGGAGCGATGGCAGCACGGCTGATAGCCTTGTTGTGAATAGCATTGGCAGTTACCATGTATCGGTAGGTTTCCCCGATGGTTGTGTAGTACGTGATACGATAACAGTAAGTCTTCATTCAACCCTTCCTGTTACATTAACCGGTTTCGCAGCTGCAATCCGGAATTGCGAAGCGAAGATCCGATGGGAAACAGATAACGCTGTTAATTTCAGTCATTTTGTTATCGAGCGCAGCAATGATGGGCGAAATTTCACTGCGATTGCTCAAGTTCCATACATGCAATCGAACTATACTTATTCTGATCCTGTTAGCGACAACAAAACAATATTCTACCGATTGAAAATGGTAGATATGGATGGATCATCTTCGTATAGCACAGTGGTTGCCGTGCGCGCATCGTGCCAGTTGGATAAACTGAAAGTTTATCCAACAGTAACCGACAATAATGTCCAGGTTATTCTTCCACAGGGGTATGAAGCCGCGAAACTTGAACTATACACTGTTTCAGGTCAGCGGATACACCCCGGTGTCAACGGATCGGGTACTGTACGTAACATCGAGCTTGGGTCATTGCCCAGGGCTGTGTATATGCTCCGGGTTATCAATGGCAATAACGTGACAAGCTTTAAGATTGTAAAGCGTTAAGGCGCGGATAGATGGATAGAAACGCTGTCCTGCCAACTGGCGGGACAGCTTTCAAAAAGTATTGCCCATACCTTTTTTTTATGACGCATGTTCTATTGGCAGATGGCCTCGCAATCGTACGCTATGGTACTACACATATTTTGCAGGAACAGTTTCCCGGAACGCAGGTTACCACCGCGGGAAACCTGGATGAACTGGTAGTATGCCTTGACGAGTCAAACTTCGATCTGCTCATTCTTGATATTGACCTTGCCGGGGGCGACAGCCGGGAAATACTGGATATGATCAGGCGGAAGCAACCAGGCATCCGGATACTCATGTTTTCCGGGCGTATCCTTATGGCACATGCACTGCATTTTGTTGCCGCAGGTGCACAGGGCCTGTTGCTCAAATCAGAATCAGAAAGAAGGCTGAAAGAAGCAATCACTACCATATTTAAAGGGAATATTTATATATCTGACGGTTTTAGAGATGTACGGTAACTGTGGCAGCCCATCAGTTCATTGATCTATTAATATCATTTCAACCTATATTTGTGTTGTATCGTCTTTCCATGATTTTTTTATCCATAACCGGAACTGCCGGTAAACTATGAGAATTATTTCTATCCGTATCATAAGGGATATCACTGTGCATGGTCTGAGGGTTTTCTTTTGTTTTATCTTATTATTATCTCCACCCGGTTTTTTATTCAGTCAAACATCCTATAACATCCGGCATTATACCAATGAAAATGGTTTGCCCGCCATCGGCGTTACAGGTATTCAATTAGATAAAGCCAATGGGTTTCTCTGGATCGGTACGCAAGGTGGCCTCGTGAGATTCGACGGAAGAAACTTTACCAATTTTGGATTGGTAAAAGGAGGGGCAGTGGCTTCGCGTATTACGCTAATGACGCAAAACAGGCAGGGTATCATCTATTGTGAAGACGATAACTTTTCTGTATTCCGCATCCGGAGTAATAAACCGGAGTTTGTAACCACTGACACTTTTTTTGTTGTACCTGCAAGTATACGGGATAAAGTACCCGCGGATATTGCTGCCAGCCGTATCGTAGACAGGGTGCGCCATCACGCGGATTCTTTATTTCCCGAATGGATCGTTTTTCATGATGAAGTGGATGATTTCAACAGCTTTTCATTTGTTTATGCGCAGGATGCCTATCATTACGATGGGCAATATGATACATTATTGAAATTTTCCGGGTTCAAACAGCTTTTCAAAGCAGATGGCCATGTATATTTTGAAAAACCCGGTCATGAGGTATGGGAATATGACCGTGCATTAAGAACATTAGTACCCGTATCACTGTCGGGAATGCCGGCCTTATCGGCTGGCGAAAAAGAAATTCCGGGTATCATGTGGAAACCCGGAATGAAAGAACCTCTGCTGGTTAATGGAAGTGATATATGGAAAGTCAGGCGCGCCGGTAAAAGTCTTATCGCAGAGCCGCTTTGCATGGAGTGTTATCCACGTGGCTCCTATATTACCTGTATGCAGGTGTGGGAAGAAGAAGGCCTTATTTTTATGTCGAGCGAGGTGAACGGTTTGTATGTGACGCGATACCCGTTCATAAAAACCATTCTCGGTAATCCTGGCAGTAATGCTGCAAAAGTGGAGTATGCGCAAGCAGAAATAGTTCCGGGGGTTGTTGTTACTGCCTGTGGAACGGCTTTTTCCACTAAGGGCGAATTGCTGCCAGCGCCATCGGATTTTCCGCGCAATAATATCTTTCTGGCTAAAACAGGCGACTACTGGTATTCGTCGAATGATACCATCTTTCATGTTTATCCCGGCCAGCAACGCAAGACACTGACAGCGCTGCACGATAATTCGATAAGGACGGTGTTTGCGGAATCCAATAACAGGCTATATGCAATCTCCAATTATACTATTGGTGAAATAACCAATGACCGATTCAGGTTGCTGTATCAATTACCCCGGACAGTTCTTAAGAACGACCTGGACCCAACGGACGCTATTGAATGGACGCCCGGTACGATAGCTATTGCAACTGAAAAACTGGTATTATTCAATACAAAAAAAGCAACACTCGATACCGTCCATATTCCCGGGCTGACAACTAAAGTCAGGTCGTTCCTGAGGTACAAAGATTATTTTTTAATTGGAACCTATGGGC
>JAGODE010000375.1 GCA_017998385.1 Chitinophagaceae bacterium
CCTTCATATTGCTGATCTTTTTGTCATAGATCAGGATATAAGGGCTTTCCAGCTCTGCTTCCATTTTTTCGCTGTTGGTAACGAAATAGGGAGAAATGTAACCGCGGTCAAACTGCATACCTTCTACCACTTCGATACCTGTTTCAGTACCACGGGCTTCTTCTACAGTAATCACACCTTCTTTACCTACTTTTTTCATCGCTTCAGCAATCAGCTTACCGATCTCTGTATCGTTGTTGGCAGAGATAGAAGCTACCTGCTGAATCTTGCTGTTGTCGTTGCCTACAGCCTGAGACTGACTCTTCAGGTTTTCAACAATTTTTACGACAGCCTTGTCAATACCTCTTTTGAGGTCCATCGGATTGCTGCCAGCAGCAACCATTTTCAGGCCTTCGCTGATGATAGACTGGGCCAGCACGGTGGCAGTTGTAGTACCATCACCGGCAATATCAGCCGTTTTAGAAGCTACTTCTTTTACCATCTGGGCACCCATGTTCTCAATGGGGTCTTCCAGTTCAATTTCTTTGGCTACTGTAACACCATCTTTGGTAACAGCAGGAGCGCCAAATTTTTTCTCAATAACCACGTTACGGCCTTTGGGACCCAGGGTTACTTTAACGGCGTTGGCCAGTACGTCCACGCCTTTTTTCATTTTATTTCTTGCTTCAATGTCGAAGAAGAGTTGCTTTGCCATATTAGTCGATTTGAAATTTGAAGATTTGATGATTTGAAGATGATCGTTGAATCATGCTTCCTATATGACGGTCAATTATACGATTGCCAGGATGTCTGACTCACGCATGATCAGGTAATCCTGTCCATCAATCTGGATTTCCGTACCGGCATATTTGCCATACAGTACCGTGTCGCCGGTTTTTACAGTTACAGGCTCGTCTTTCTTACCAGGGCCGGCAGCGATTACTACACCACGCTGGGGCTTTTCTTTTGCAGTGTCAGGGATAATGATACCACCTGCGGTTTTTTCTTCGGCAGCAGCCGCTTTCACAATTACCCTGTCATGAAGTGGGGTAACATTGACTTTCTTGGCCATAATTGTATTGATTTTTTTGTTTTGTGCTATTTATTCAGGCCCGCATCCCGGGCCGATAAAGGACGGCAAAGCTACACGAATAATATGCCACTCGTGCAAACAGGTCATTTTTTCATTCCCGCACCCCTTATCTGCCTGCAAAAATTGCACTCCGTCCGGCCGAAAAGACATTTTTTCACGTCTGGCCTGCCATAACGTGCAGTTGATCAGCTATTAATAGCCAGCCCTATGACTTCCTCCAGCCGGGCCAGGTCAACCGGTTTGGGCAACACATAGTCGGCCCCGGCCTCATCAGCCAGCTCCCGGGCATTATTGGTACCGGTAAAAAAGATAACGGGAATGTGCATATGACGGGGAGATTCCTTCACCAGTCGTATACCGGCAGCGCCCTTCATACCGGGTAAATGATTATCGATCAGTATTACCTGCGGGGCATGCTCATCCAGAACTCGCAGGATATCTATGCAGTTTTCCTGCGTAATCACTTCAAAATCCAGGCCTCCCAGTATAAGCGAGCAAATAGCCAGCGTATCCTTATCGTCATCAAAAATTATGATCCGTTTCCGCATCCTGTGCAGTATAAAATATTAAAGGACAATATTAAAACAAAACAGCTACAGACATCCGCAAAGAGCGCGCCATGCCGTGTATTCTTCTCGCTTTCTTATATTTAATACCTCGCCCAGACCACGATGAACCTTTATTTCTCTTTACCCTTACCCCTTAACCATTCTCCTCACTTAATACCTAAAACTTAAAACTTATCACCTATCTTTGCCTGCTCAAATAGTTCTTACCGCAATGATTAGTAGAAGAAATATCCGGGTAAAAGTGATGCAGACCCTTTATACCGCAGAATCTCTGGAAGGTCTGACCAAACCGGGTGAACCGCAAAAAATCCTGCAGCAACATTTTGATCAAACCCGCTCGCTGCTCGTATATCTTAACTGGTTTTTGATGGAAGTGGCGCGGTATGCTGAAACAGAAGCACACAAACGGGCCAGCAAACATCTCCCCACAGCAGAAGATCTCAACGTAAATACAAAGATTGCCGGCAATGACCTGCTCTGGAAATTAATGGAAGACCCTGGTCTGCGCGAGCAGTTTGACAAAGACAAACCGCAACTGCGTGGCGATATGGAACTGATACGTAAGGTTTATCTTGACCTGGTACAGACGCCTGAGTATGCACAATATATTACCTCTCCCCTGCGCGAAAAACAGGAAGAACGAAAGATACTTGAATTCATCCTCAACGACCTTATACTGGCCAACGAGACCGTTGTTGCTCATATTGAAGAAAACTTCAGCAACTGGGATGATGATGGAGAACTGATAGTACAGCTACTGGCAGGTTACCTGCAAAAACCCGGCAGCTATGATTTCAAAAACCTGCTGAGTGCAGATAAAGCACAGTTTGCAAAAGCCCTTCTTCAAACTGTTATAGAAAAGGCCGATCACCTCGAAAGTGTCATTGTACCTAAATTAAAAAACTGGGATCCTGAACGGATTGCTCATCTCGATATGGTACTCATGAAAATGGGTGTGGCAGAGTTTCTCTATTTCGAGACTATCCCTCCCAAGGTTACCATCAATGAATATATTGATCTGGCCAAGGAATACAGTACCCCGCAAAGCGGACAGTTTGTCAATGGCATACTTGACAACATTCACAAGGAACTGGTGCAACAGGGAAAAATGCAGAAAGTAGATTACAAAAAAGCGTAATTAACTTTTCCGGCAGATCAGGCTTTTCCGGTTTCACCGGTTCACCCTACCTTTGCCGGGCATAAATCAGACAAATGAAAAATATCTGGATTGTATTGATTGCTGCTGCTTTTACAGCCTGCGGTACATCTGACAAAAATTCTCCCCGGCTCAGTGCGGAAGAAAGCCGCAAAAGCCTGGCTGATACGGCTAATTATACTACTATCCAGTGGCTTGATTCTACTACCCAAAACCTGGGCAAAGTAAAAGAAGGCCAGGTGGTAGAGGTACGGTTTCGTTTCAAAAATATCGGAGACAAAAATCTGATTATTGAAAACGTAAGCGCCAGTTGCGGTTGCACCGTACCCGAAACGCCCGATCGCCCCTTTGCCCCCGGTGAAGAAGGAGTGATCAAGGCTAAATTTGACAGCAACAGACGGCTGGGTGTCAACGACAAGAATGTATTTGTAAAAGCAAATACCAAAACAATGCAGTTACATACACTCAGTTTCAAAGTAGAGGTTACCGAATAATTATAAACATCAAGAAATGAACTACACTAATTTATTGCAAGCCACCGGCACCGCCACCGGAATGAGCCAGTACACATCACTGATCCTTATGGCAGGTATGATCCTGGTATTCTGGCTGTTCTTTATCCGTCCGCAGGCCAAACGTGCCAAGAATCAGAAAAAATTTATCGAAGAACTGCAGAAAGGTGACAAGATCGTAACTATTGCAGGTATTCATGGCGTGGTTAACAAAGTAAACGAAGACGGCACCCTCAATATCGAAGTAAGCCCCGGCAGTTATATCAAAATTGAGAAGTCAGCTATCAGCATGGACTGGACAGCCAACCTCAATAAAGCAACTGCTGAAAAGAAATAATATTTCTTTCTATTTTATTCAAACCAGATACTCTTTGGGGTATCTGGTTTTCTTTTTTAGCTTCGTCACATGTTACGCGTAGGCATCACAGG
>JAGODE010000104.1 GCA_017998385.1 Chitinophagaceae bacterium
TTACTGATTATGCAGATGGGGAGGATACACTCCGGTTCTTAACAAGCTTGTAAAACTCCCGTCTTTGTTTCTACGTAAATCTTGATTAAATTTACAGCAGCCCTGAAGTACGAAGCTCTTAGTAAATGATTTGTTAAACTGAATGAATGGAAAAGAACTTCTTATGTCAGTTTGTTACTTTGTAGACAGCAGGCACGAGATTTGAAAATGTCTGTACAACTATTCAAGCAATAAAAATTCATAAAGAGTATGAAATGGAAACAACTTCTGCTGGTTATTGCAGTTAGCGCAACTTCAGCTGTTGGTAGTGTTTGGATCTATGGCAAAGTAAATGGCGGAAATGCCGCAAAATTGTCTTTTTCACAAACGCAGGAAGGCAAGTTGCCTGTAAATTATGCAGGTTATCTTGACAATGCGGCAGACGCAGTAGATCCTGTTGACTTTACGAAAGCTGCCAACGCATCTGTACCTGCCGTGGTACACATCAAAACAAAGATTCCGGCCAAACGTATTGTAAACGATCTGCCCCGTAGCCAGGGTGGCAACAGCATGGAAGATATGTTCAACGACTTCTTCGGCTTTGGCCAGCCCATGATACAGCCCGAGCAGCGTGCTTCCGGCAGTGGTGTGCTGATAAGCCAGGACGGATATATCGTTACCAACAACCACGTCATCTCTGACGGACGTGAAGGTGTGGCCGATGAAATCACCGTAACGCTCAATAACAAAAAGACCTATAAGGCAAAAGTGATTGGCCGCGACCCCAGCAGCGACCTGGCGGTGGTAAAAATTGACGGTACCGGTCTGCCCTATATGATTTATGGCAACTCCGATAACGTGAAACTGGGTCAGTGGGTGCTGGCTGTAGGCTACCCCCTGTCTCTCGAAACAACCGTTACAGCGGGTATTGTAAGTGCCAAAGGCCGCTCAATCGGCATCAACAGCCGTCAGAGCGATAGCCCTGTAGAAGCCTTCATTCAAACCGATGCAGCTATCAACCAGGGTAATAGCGGCGGTGCGCTTATCACCACCGATGGTCAGCTGGTAGGTATCAACTCCGCGATCCTGGCTCCAAACGGTACCTATGCCGGTTACGGCTTCGCTATCCCGGTAAATATTGTGAAAAAGATCGTGAATGATCTGATCGAATATGGTGACGTAAAACGTGGCTATCTGGGCATCTCTTACAACCCCAACGCAAACGAAAATGACCGCCTCGTAAGACAGGCTGGTGTAAAAGATGGTCAGAGCGGTGTATATGTACAAACTGTACCTACCGACGGTGCAGCAGCAGCAGCCGGATTGAAAAAAGGTGATGTAATCCTGAAAGTAAATGGTCAGCCTGTGTCAAGCGGTATTGAAATGAGCGGACATATTGCAGGTTTCCGTCCCGGAGAAAAAGTGCCGGTAACTTATCTGCGCAATGGCAAGGAAGCTACTGCTTACATTACCCTCAAAGGTGAAAAGAGCAAAATAGATTACAGCTATAATGAAGCCATCGGCGACCGCCTGGGCCTCGAACTGGAAGACCTCGACAGCAAAAAAGCCACGCAGTACGCAATCAGCGGCGGTGTGGTAGTAAAAAAGATCAGGGAAGGTGGTCCTTTCAGCGGCTCACGTATGGAAACCGGCTTCATCATCACTACTGTAAACGGCCGTGATATTAAAAACTCTGAAGACTTTGCCAAGGCACTTAGCTATGGCAATGGAAAAGTAAAACTCGAAGGTATGTACCCCGGCTGGAGCGGTACCTACACTTACCAGGTGAATATCGATTCCGATTCGGAATATTAAGCCACACAACTTACTGATAAAAAAAATGTCCGCTCTGGCGGACATTTTTTTTATCAGTACCCGTACTGTTTATTTTTTGAATACCTGCCAGCCCCAGGCTGCGAGTGTTACCTTGCTGCCATTCTGAAGTGATGCAGACTGACCCGAAAACACATCCGTGTAATTTCCTTTCACCTGGTCATCTGCGAGGGTCATATCAACCGGCCGTGCAGACAGATTCAGCAACACCAGCACTTCCTGGTCGCCATTTCGGCGCAGATAAGCCATTACCTGGTCCGGTGCAGATGTATGCAGGCGATAGGTAGTTACAGCAGCATCTCCTCCCCGCAACGCTGGATGCGTTGAATGCAGTTGCAGCAATGTTTTATAAAAACCCGCCCGCTCATATTTTCCATTCCAGTCAATAGGATCTTTCTCAAAAAACTGCAGCCTTTTGTGATTGGGAAGTTCCTGCCCGCTGTACAAAAGCGGCACTCCATTCCATGTAGCCGAAAAAACGGCCAGTGCGGTTGCCATATCCCCATATTTCTCGTACTCGGTACCATTCCAGCTATTTTCGTCATGATTGCTGGTAAACCAGGCCCGCATGGAGTTATCGCCCAGCTGGCTATAGCGGTTCAGCAGGCTGTCCAACTCTGCCAGTGGCAGACGTTGCTGATAAAAATCTTTTGTTTTATGCATCCAGCTCCAGCTGTAACTGGCATCAAACACCTTTCCGTAATCGGCGTTTTCGAGTTCATCAAATTCGCCGAGCCAGAACAGGTGTTTAACTGAATCCACCTTAGGCCTTGCCTCCTGCCAGAAGTCTACTTCTACCCAGGCAGCCAGGTCGCAACGAAACCCGTCAATATCGCATTCCTGCACCCAGTATTTCATGGCATCTGCCATGGCCTGGCGCAACGCAGGGTTCTTATAATCCAGCTCAATAATATCATCCATACCACTGGCTATTTTGAAATCACCGGTGGCGCTGTCCTTCAGGTAATAATCCGGATGCGACCTGGTCCACACATGATCCCAGCCGGTATGATTGGCCACCCAGTCAATGATTACTTTGAAACCCAGCTCGTGGGCTTTTTTTACCAGGCTTTTAAAATCGTCGAGCGTACCAAATTCGGGGTTGATAGATGTATAGTCGGAGCAGGCATAGGGACTGCCCATGCTTCCTTTCTTGTTTTTCTGCGCAATAGGCGTTATCGGCATAAACCAGAGTGTCTCCACACCCATTTCCCGCAGGCGTGGCATCTCCTTCGCAAAGGCATTAAATGTGCCTTCCTGCGTATACTGACGCACATTTACTTCATAGATGTTTGTATGGTGTGCCCAGGCCACCGTCTTTCCATTGGTTTGAGTCATTCCTTCATTTTTAGTTGTGGGAGAGCCGGCATTATTACAGGCAGCCAGACCGCCTGTAACCGCCATCAGTAAAAACCATTTTTTCATAAGCAAGCTTTGGAGTGAAACTAAGGAAAAATGTGCTAATGTGTTAATGTGCTGATGTGCTAATGAAGAGAGTGGAAAGTTACTACTGGGTTTCAATATCTTCGGAATGAGACAGTTCAAGTGCTTAATAGTCTGCAGGTAAAAAGACTGATTGGCATTAGCACATTTGACACATTAGCACATTAGCACATTGATCTCCTATCTTTGCACTATGAAATCTTTCGAAGTCCCCATTATTTATCGCAGCCCGCTGATTTCGGCCGTTAAGAAAAAACGCAAGGAGCAGGATAAGATGAAGAAAGACTTCACGCCTACCCTCCTCGATTTTGGCCCGGTACGCATTTACCTGGCCCGCCATTTCGGGTTTTGTTATGGGGTGGAAAATGCAATTGAGATCGCTTTCCGGACAGTGACAGAAAATCCGGGCAAACGCATTTTTCTCCTGAGCGAAATGATCCATAATCCACAGGTCAATGCCGACCTGGAAGCACATGGAGTACGCTTTCTGCAGGACACACATGGCCGCCAGCTGATCGCTTTTGAAGAACTGGCTGCCAACGATATTGTACTAATTCCCGCCTTCGGCACCACACTCGAAATTGAAGATAAACTGCGGCGTATCGGCATACAGGTAGAGAAATATAATACGACCTGCCCCTTTGTAGAAAAAGTATGGAACCGCAGCGAAGTCATTGCAGGGAAAAACTATACTATTGTCATTCACGGTAAACCTCAGCATGAAGAGACCCGGGCAACCTTTTCTCATGCCGCAGCCAAAGGACCTGCCGTAGTGGTAAAGGATATGAAACAGACGCTGGAGCTGGCCAGGTATATCACCGGCGAGTACAAACCTGCCGGTTTCTATGAGCAGTTTAAAGGACAGTATTCTGACGGTTTTGACGTGGAGCGCGATCTGCAACGTATTGGGGTAGTCAATCAAACCACTATGCTGGCCTCCGACACACAGGCCATTGCCGATTATCTGCGCGACACCATGATCAGCCGCTATGGACTGGGTGCAGCAGATGTAGTGAGCCGTTTTGCCGATACTCGCGATACACTCTGTTATGCCACCAACGATAATCAGTCGGCCGTGACTGGCATGCTGCAGACTCCGGCACAGCTGGCAGTTGTAGTAGGTGGATACAACTCATCCAACACCTCACACCTGGTAGAACTCTGCGAAGAGAAACTCCCCACCTATTTTATCAATAGCGAAGAAAAAATCAACTCAGCTACCAGTATTACACACTACGATTTTCACCACAAGGTAGAATTGCAGACCGAAAATTTTCTTCCGTCATCCACACCCGTCAATATACTGATCACCAGCGGCGCATCCTGCCCCGATGCACTCGTTGAAGGTGTTATCAGAAAGCTGGTGTCGTTTTACAATACAGAAGTGACCGTAGAAAATGTGATAGAACAGTTCGCATAAGAAGTATAAAAGTATAAAGGTTTAAAAGTGTGGAGTGCGCAAGTCGCCTATCTCCTTTACACTTTTAAACCTTTATACTTTTATACCTTGTTGTCTCTATTTGTAAAGCAGATCATAATACTCATGCGCCATGCGGTTGCTTTCAAACTGAAAGCGTACATCCTGCATGCTGTTCTTCATGATCTGCCGCCAGGTAGAATAATTTTCGTAATAGAGCGGCAGAATTTCTTTCTGCAGTATCTCATAAATCTTATCCAGGTCGTACTGATCCTGATCATATACATTCATGTTGGCATAATCTGCCTTGGGTACCACAAATCCGTTGTGGCCATGATTGATAAACTCAGGAATCCAGCCGTCATCCGTAGAGAAGTTGATTGCGCCATTCATGGCAGCTGTCATACCACTGGTACCAGATGCCTCCCGCGGTACACGCGGGTTATTGAGCCAGCAGTCAGCGGCCTGTTTCAACCGTTTAGACAATCCCAGCTCATATCCGATCAATACTGCCATATTCTTATAGCGCTTGCTCAGGTGTACGAGCTGATTGAATTCACTGATAGCCGGGTGGTCGACCGGGTAAGGTTTACCTGCCCATATTACCTGCACCGGATATTTGCTGTCTGCCAGCAAAGCGGCAAACCTTTTTTCATCGGTAGTGATAAGACCGGCACGTTTATATCCGGCAAAACGACGGGCCCATACAATGGTAAACACATCCTGGTCAAACAGCTTACCGGTTTGATCAGCCACTATTTCGAACGCCCTTTTCTTCAGATATTTTTTGCGGTCATCAATGCCATAGTCATCACCCGCTTCGCGGAAACGGTACAATTGTTTATCGGCCCAGTAACGGTAATTCTGCGAGTTGGTAATAGAAATGATGGGGCATACGCCGGAATATTTACTCCACATTTCGCGCGATACCACACCATGCAGTTGTGATACAGCATTGGCCATGCGTGCAAAACGCAGTGCAACCAGTGAATGGTTGAAAGCATCGTCGGTAATACCGGTCAGCTTACGTACTTCGTCTACACTCAGTCCGCAGAAATAACTCATCTTGTGGCAGAGATAAATATCGTGTTTCTCGTTGCCGGCTTCCTCGGGTGTATGCGTGGTAAACACCAGGCGCTTGCGCACTTCTTCGATCTGTCTGTTGTATTTGCTGTAGAGGTAAAATGCAGCAGACAGTCCGTGTGCTTCATTCAAATGATACAACTCCGGATTAAACCCGATTACATCCAGCAATTTGGCACCACCTACACCCAGCAGGATAAACTGAGCCACCTTGGTCGCCACATTCGCATCATACAGGCGGTGGGTGATCGTTTGAGATACATAATCGTTTTCCGGCACATCAGTGCTAAGCAGGAACAAAGGAGCCGTTTTAAATGTTTCGGGATTCAGGTACAGCACTTTCACCCATACCGGATGCTCATGCACATTGATCTGGAATTTAATACCTGTTTCTTCCAGGAAACTATATTGTTTTTCATTCCAGGTCACATCCAGGGTCTGATCCTGGTTGCGCTCCTGATCATAATAGCCATATTTCCACAATATGCCGATACCCACCATATTCTGCCGCAATTCGTATGCACTGCGCATATGAGAGCCTGCCAGAAAACCTAAACCGCCACTATATATTTTCAGGGGCTGATGTACGGCAAACTCCATAGAAAAGTAAGCAACACGTTTGGAGTAAGATGATTCGATGGGGTAAGGAACTGAAAAATTTGTAAAACTCATAATTGTGTCTTTTTTACACGAAGGCGCAAGATAAAATTAAATTTAGAAATGGGCCCGGAACTATTTTATTTGCGGGCAGGTTTGCTGCGCGCATCACGCAGGCGCGAATAGGTGCCATCAAAAGAACAACGCAATCCCCGGCGCGATCCACAGGGCTCCAGTTCTTTTACGGTTACCGAAGAATTGGTAAACGTAAACTGCAAAGCACATTGTTCACCCGGCTCGCGGTATTCGGCCCGGTTGGGACCTTTCATTTGAGCTTCACCCTTCAACTCGCCCACACACTCGCCATTATTTTTTTCGAAGTGTATAAAAAAGCGGAGTTGATCGGCACGGCGGCCATCGCGGAAGGAGAATAAAGTAGTTTTTCCTGAGCCGTAGTTGGCAGTATATTTTTGTTTACGTGATAAAGTGTCAATCGGATTGATGAGCTCTGCAGGTTTTTCATCGAGCGCATCGGTCATGATCAGCATATACTCGCCTGCAGCTGCATTCAGCACATACACATCCTTGCCCTCATTGACGCTGCCATCTGCATTACGGCGGGTCACATTTTTGCTGATGGTGTACTTATTATCAAATACAGAGACCTGTCTTGTAGCAGGCGCCTGGTCGGGTATCAGAAAAGGCATGGCCGCAATGAACTTATTCTTTTTATCGAAAGCAAAAAGATACACCGCACGTTTTTCGCCGGCTACTGTCTTGGCGAAAAGATAGGTTTCATCTCCTTTGGCCCGGCCCATAGCATATAGTTTAGGACGCGCAGCCTTCCCCATCAGGCGATTCAGTACCGAATCGGGTACAAACTGGGTAAATACCTTACGGCTGATGAGCAGGGAATCCTTATCCTTACGCAGCAGGCTGGTATCCTCCAGTTGAAAAGACAGGGATAATTTTGGAAAAAAATCGATGAAATCGCTGACTGTCACCGGTGCTTCGCCCGACAGATCAGGCTTCTTGTCCTTACAGGCCAGTACACCTGTAAGCAGCAGGCAAAGCGGCATAATTTTCAGCAATAAACGCATACAATTCCTCTTGGGTGGGCAAATTAAGCGTTTCCAGCCATTGCGTCAACCCCCGCGTTTTGAAAATAAAGATATTTTTTTTAGGTTTGTCTAAAATTAATTTTAGTCGTGCTGAACTACTCTACCAGCGAAGAGAATCATATAAAAGCGATCTATCACCTGCAGAAGGATGGCTCTGTGACTACAAATGAACTGGCTGCCGAACTGAAAACACGGCCCGCTTCTATCACAGATATGATGAAAAAGCTGCGTGCCAAAAAACTGGTACACTACGAAGCTTATAAAGGTTTTCGCCTTACAGCCGAAGGACGTAAACTGGCACTCATCATCATCCGGCGACACCGGTTGTGGGAGTTTTTCCTGGCCGAAAAACTGAAGTTCAGCTGGGAGGAAGTGCATGAAGTAGCCGAAGACCTGGAGCATGTGAGCAGCAAAAAACTCATCGACAAACTCGATGAATACCTGGGCTTTCCCCGCTTCGATCCGCATGGCGACCCTATTCCCGATGCACAGGGCCGTATCGAGACCAGCAAACAGGTTTGTCTGACAGAGCTGCCTCCCAGCAAACAGGGTACTGTCTGCTATGTAAGCGATCAGTCATCCGGTATGCTTGAACTGCTGGGACATAAAAAAATCGGTATTGGTACCCGGGTCGAAATCCGGAAACGTCTCAGCTACGATCAATCGATGGAAATAAAAGTGAAACAACAGATCACCACCATCAGTGGCGACCTGGCACGGAACATTTTTGTGAAATACGATGAATAAACATTTTTCGGACAAATCCCTCAGTGAGGTGCACGAAACAATTGATACCACCGCCACTCACCGGCCGGTGTGGCGTCGCATACTCACTTTCTTCGGGCCAGCCTACCTTGTAAGTGTGGGATATATGGACCCGGGCAACTGGGCAACCGACCTGGCTGGCGGCAGTCAGTTTGGCTATACGCTGATCTGGGTATTACTGATGAGCAACCTCATGGCATTGCTGCTCCAAAGCCTGTCTGCACGACTCGGCATTGTACGCCGCCGTGATCTGGCACAGGCCAACCGCGAAACCTATCCCCGCTCCGCCAACTTTGTATTGTATATTCTCGCCGAAGTAGCCATTGCTGCAACTGACCTGGCAGAAGTACTGGGCATGGCTATCGGCATACAATTGCTCACAGGTTTACCGCTTATATGGGGTGTGCTCATCACTGTGCTTGATACCTTCCTGCTACTCATTCTTCAACGACTGGGCATGCGCAAAATGGAAGCATTTATCATTGGCCTGGTCTTTATCATTGGTGCTTCTTTTCTCATCGAGATCATTCTGGCCAAACCCCAGCTCTCCGAAATTGCCAGCGGATTTGTGCCTCATATTCCCAACGATACTGCTTTATACATTGCTATTGGTATCATTGGCGCCACGGTTATGCCACATAACCTTTACCTGCATAGCGCACTGGTACAAACACGCAAAATCAGCCGTGATACAGCAGGTATCAAACGGGCCCTGAAATTCAATTTCATTGACAGTGCAGTAGCCCTCAACCTTGCTTTCTTTGTAAACGCCGCCATACTTGTACTGGCTGCTACGGTTTTTTATAAAACAGGCAGAACCGATGTGGCTGAAATCAAAGACGCCCATCACCTGCTCGATCAGTTGCTGGGAACCAAACTGGCTCCCGCCCTCTTTGCCATTGCACTTATTGCTGCCGGGCAAAGCTCTACTGTTACAGGTACACTGGCTGGCCAGATAGTTATGGAAGGTTACCTGCACCTGCGCATCAATCCATGGATGCGAAGATTGCTCACGCGACTGGTGGCCATTATTCCAGCGGTAATAGTGATTCTTATCAATGGAGAAGAAAATATTGACCAGTTGCTTATTCTGAGCCAGGTAATACTAAGCCTGCAACTGGGCTTTGCCATCATTCCGCTCATTCATTTTGTAAGTGATAAAAAAACAATGGGCAGTTTTGTTATCAAACCCATTGTGCAGATAGCCGCCTGGCTTGTCACCGCGGTGCTGGTCTATCTCAACCTGAGCATGGTTATAGGTCAGGCAGCTGATTATTTTGCCAGCTCTGATAATTTATTCTGGAAAATAGTGATCTCCCTGTCGGGCCTGGCCTTTATTACCTTGCTGATCATTACTATCGTATACCCATTGCTGAAAAAAAGGAAAATAGCCCAGGCTACACCCCTGCATGGACCTATTAACCCTTTGCAAAGCCTTGAAATTCCCCGGTATGCGGCTATCGCCGTGGCACTTGATTTCAGCGAAAATGACAGCAAGCTGCTGGCGCATGCACTGGGGCAGGGTCATGCCGGCACCAGCTATCTCTTATTGCATGTTGTAGAAAGCGTTCCTGCACGTATCTACGCTCACGACAGTGATGATATAGAAACACAAAAAGACAGGGAAAGGCTGCTCTATTATGCCCGCGAGCTGAAAGAAAAGGGCTTCAATGCAGAAGCACGTATTGGCTTCGGCAACCGGTCAAAAGAAATTGTTCGGCTGGTACTGGAAAACAGATGTGATATGCTGGTGATCGGCGCACATGGCCATACAGGGCTAAAGGATCTTTTTTATGGTGAAACGGTCAACACGGTACGGCATGAGTTAAAGATACCGGTACTGGTAGTACACGTGTAGCACATTATCCGGCTGCGCCATTACCATTCTTTCGTGGCGATGCTGTGCGCAACAAATGCTTAAACCTGCTGAATGTTTCAGGTTTAATATTGAGATAAGAAGCCAGGTATTTCTGCGGCACACGCTGCAGCAATTCGGGGTTCTTCATTACAAAATTGAGGAACCGCTCGCGTGGTGTCATCTTGATCATCTGCATCTGCCAGTTATCCTTGATCACCATGGTATGCGTTACCACCAGGCGACCCAGGTGTTCCATTTTTTTTGACTTGCTGTACAGCTCTTCAAGATCTTCGTGTCTGATGGAAATTACCATAGAAGGTTCAATAGTTTCCACGTAATACTCCGAAGGCTTACGGCTGTGAAATGATTCCTGACTTAAAATGATATGCCCTTCTGTAGAGATCTGCGTGTTGATCTCGAGCGTTCCTTTTTTGTAATACTTACGTATGAGCCCCTTACTGATGAAGTTGAAATAATCTTCTATTTCACCTGCTTTGATAAGAAACTCCCTTTTGCCAAATCTCCTGATGCGGATGATGGGCAAAAGTCCCTTCACAAATTCTTCATCGGTGATGTTAACGAATCTGCGGATGTAATTGAGGAATGGCCGCGTGGCTTCCATATTCAAAATTTCTATCATAAGTTAGTGAAAAAATTGAGCTAAATCAAGGTCCGGGCCATATTTATTTTTGAACCCTTTTCGGGGGACTTTGACCGAAGCCGTCAAAAAGCGGGGATAAATTGTAGATTTGCCAGCCCGGATGCTAAGGCAGTATCCTGACTATTAATCTAAAACATGAAACTATGGCCCAAAAGATCAAAGTTGCCAATCCTGTGGTAGAACTTGATGGCGATGAAATGACCCGAATTATCTGGAAATTTATCAAAGACAAACTGATCCTGCCCTATCTGGAGCTGGATATCAAATATTATGACCTCGGAATTGAGTACCGCGATCAGACCAATGACCAGGTTACGATTGATGCAGCCAATGCCATTCGCGAGCATGGTGTAGGCATCAAATGTGCTACGATTACCCCCGACGAAGCCCGTGTAAAGGAGTTCAGTCTCAAGCAGATGTGGAAAAGCCCCAATGGCACCATCCGCAATATCCTGGACGGTACAGTATTTCGTGAGCCGATCGTAATCAGCAATATCCCCCGTCTGGTTACCAACTGGACCGCTCCTATCATTGTAGGCCGCCACGCATTTGGCGACCAGTATCGCGCCACCGATACGGTGATTAAAGGAAAGGGCAAACTCACCATGACCTTTACGCCCGAGGATGGCGGCGCTCCCCAAACTTTCGAAGTTTTCAACTTCAAAGGCGATGGTGTCGCCATGACCATGTATAATACCGATGAGAGCATCCGTGGTTTTGCCCGCAGCTGTTTCAATATGGCGCTCAGCAAAAAATGGCCCCTCTACCTGTCTACCAAGAATACTATCCTTAAAAAATATGATGGCCGCTTCAAAGACATCTTCGAAGAGATCTATGTGAATGAGTTTAAGGCTCAGTTTGATGCAGCCGGTATTGTGTACGAGCACCGCCTGATAGATGACATGGTGGCCAGCGCGCTCAAATGGAACGGTAATTTTGTATGGGCCTGTAAAAATTATGATGGCGATGTGCAGAGCGATACAGTAGCCCAGGGCTTCGGCTCACTCGGTCTTATGACCTCTGTACTGATCACACCCGACGGTAAAACCATGGAGGCCGAAGCTGCACACGGTACGGTAACCCGCCACTATCGCGATCACCAGGCCGGCAAACCAACCAGCACCAATCCCATTGCCTCCATTTTTGCATGGACACGTGGTCTCGCATTCCGTGGTAAACTTGACAGCAATCAGCCCCTGATCGACTTCTGCCAGGCTCTGGAAGCAGTTTGTATCGAAACAGTAGAATCAGGCAAGATGACCAAGGATCTCGCCGTTTGTATCCATGGTAATAAAGTAAAACATGGTGAGCACTTCCTGTATACAGAAGAGTTCCTGGATGCTATTGACAGCAACCTGAAAAAGAAAATGGGCATCTGATCATAAGACCCCGCCTCTTTATTTAACCGCCCGGCTGTTTTGCAGTCCGGGCGGTTTTGTTTTCTTTTTACCACAAATTGGGTATTCACCCGGGTAAGGGATTGCCTATCTTTCCAAAAAAACAGGCCAATGGATTTGCTGGCAATTGCGATAGCTCCGGGCATCGCTATCATTCTTTTCATTCTGCATCGCGATGCCTATAACCGCGAACCCAAACTGAACCTGCTTGTGAGCTTTGCGCTGGGCGGATTATCGATCCTGCCGGCTATTTTTATAGAGCAGTTATTTTACAACCAGGCAGACAATTCCATTGCCGGTATTGCGGTAAAGGCATTTTTGGTGGTGGCTCTTACAGAAGAAGTGGTGAAATATGTTGCCCTGCGTTACTATTCGTTTCGGCAACCCAGTTTTGATGAACCCCTCGATGGTATTGTGTATGGCGTAATCGTAAGTATGGGGTTTGCAACTGTCGAAAACATCCTCTATGTACAGAAATTTGGTATGACCGTTGGCATTCAGCGTATGTTTCTTGCTGTACCGGCTCATGCCACTTTTGGTGTACTGATGGGCTACTTTGTAGGTAAAGCCCGGTTCAGTAAAGACAGGCAGCGCTTATTACTAACGGGACTATTCTGGGCTACTGTATTTCATGGCGCCTATGATTTCTTTCTCTTCCTGCAGCAATCGCCAGAAGTGAATGCCAGTGTATCAGCCGGCCTGCTCACATTGGGCGCCATTGCTTCATTGCTGGTATCACTCCGGCTCAGCCTCCGGCATCTGAAACAACACCGGCGTTTATCACAAAAAACAAACCGGCCAACCGATTTTATGCTGGTACGCCGCGCAGGCCCCAATGACATTCCCGTGATCCAGTCGCTGGCCTACGAAGTGTGGCCGGCCACCTATCAGTCTATTTTACCGAAAGAGCAGATCGACTACATGATGGATATGATGTATAGTACGGCCTCACTGGATAAACAGCTTCAGGCTGGTCATGAATTTGTGATTATCTATGACGACAATGTGCCGGTAGGCTTCGCCTCATTCAGCCGTCTGCAGCCCGATACTTTCAAACTGCATAAATTGTACGTTTTGCCCAGCCAGCAAGGCAGAGGCACGGGTCGCTTTGCCATAGACAGGCTTGCCGGCGCTATGCACCGCGACGGCGCTTCTAAAATAAGGCTTAATGTAAACCGTAATAATCAGGCCCGGACCTTTTACGAGAAGCTGGGGTTTGTCGTAATTGGTGAAGAAGATATTGATATCGGCAAAGGTTATCTCATGAATGATTTCATCATGGAAAAAAACATCAGTTAATGTTTACCGCAATCCATGAGCGGACGCGGATCAACCGGTGTTTCAAAATCAAACAAAAGCAATTCCAGTTTGCTGCCCTGACTTAATATACCAATGGGATCTCCGCGACGAAACTTTTGTTTGGCCCTGACGGTGGTCTTTTGTAATCCGGACAACCAGAACCAGTAATCTCTGTATGTAAAAACGATCTCATAAGTGCCATCTGCTTCGCGCTGTACAGTAGTCACCTCTCCATCAATACAGGCTTTTACAACAGTATCGGAAGTACTGCTCAATACCAGTTTTAATTCGTCTGTATTAAAAAGCTGATTGCGTGATTCCGCAGCATGCAGAACGGCATTTGTCAAAAAACAACTCAGCCGCAGCGTATCCCCTTCACCCCGCTGTGCACTTACGGATATGCAGGAAAAGGCTAAAAGGCATAGCCCAATCATTTTTTTCATCATATTATTCCTTGCTGAATGAAAGTTTGCGGGCCATTTCAGCACTTATGCCTTCGGCCGATGTGCCATAGCCGGTTACCAGTATGCCTTTATGGCCCTGGTTGCCTTCTATAGCGTATACCACCGCCTCATCGGCCGGGTCTGTATTGCCTTCAAAGCGATAAGTTTCCACAATTTCAAAATCTTCGGCATTGTACCGGGCATCCCGGCACACCAGACAATTTTCAGACAAATTAAAATCAACACTGTAACCCCTGGCTTTCAGTCCGTTAACAGCTGCCGTCATGGTATCATATACATGCATATCAGGAAAAATTGGGTATTGTTCAAAGATACGGAATGCCACCTGAGTGGGGAAAAAACATGTACATTTCTGAAAGGAGCAATATCGTATTGGTATTGGCCAATAATGTACCTTTGCCGCCGAAAATAAACATCATACAAATGTCTACATCAACTAAATCCATTGACTTCTCCCTTCCCTATAAAGTTGCCGATATTTCGCTGGCAGAATGGGGCCGTAAGGAAATTCGTCTGGCCGAAGCAGAAATGCCCGGTCTGATGGCTATCAGAGCCGAATATGGCCCTTCTCAACCACTTAAA
>JAGODE010000376.1 GCA_017998385.1 Chitinophagaceae bacterium
GTTGAGATCTTTAATAAAAGCAATGGCTTCGAGATTTCCATCACCTCCAAATTCGTTTGGCTCCCACTCTCCTTCTTCTCTCGAATAATTGAGTTTAAGCATGGAGCTCACTGCATCTACCCTTATACCGTCAATATGAAATATATCGAACCAGAAGCGCGCGCTGCTGATAAGAAATGATTTTACTTCTCCTCTTTTATAATTAAAAATATAACTGTTCCAGTCGGGGTGAAAGCCCTTGCGCATATCGGCATATTCATACGTATGGGTGCCATCAAACATATAGAGACCGTGGGCGTCGTAGGGAAAATGAGAGGGGACCCAGTCGAGCAGTACGCCAATGCCGGCGAGATGAAATGCGTCGATGAGGCGCATGAGTCCCTGCGGGTCACCAAAGCGTGAAGTGGGCGCAAAAAAGCCGGTACACTGGTAACCCCAGCTTCCATCAAACGGGTGTTCCATCACCGGCATAAACTCTACGTGTGTAAAGCCCATTTCTTTTACGTAGGGCACGAGTCTTTCTGCAAGCTGATCGTAGCTGTTGTATGATTCTTCATCGCCGGGCACAGGTCGCTGCCAGCTGGCCAGGTGTACTTCGTATACACTCCAGGGCGCATCAAGACTGTTGTGCCGGTGGCGGTTTTGCATCCAGTTTTTATCCTGCCATTCATAATAGAGATCCCAGGTAATGGAAGCCGTATGCGGTCGTTTCTCCCAGAAGTGAGCCAGCGGATCGCCTTTTTGTGTTTCCCGGCCTTCAAAACCCGTAATATGATACTTATAGGCTTCTCCTAAACCAAAGCCAGGTATAAAACCTTCCCAGATCCCACTCTTATCCCAGCGCGGAGTGAGCGGATGAAGCCCGGGACTCCATTCATTGAAATGGCCAATGACGGATACGGCGGTGGCATTGGGGGCCCACACACAGAAATACATGCCCCATTTGCCCAATACCTCTAAGGAGTGCGATCCCATTTTTTTATAGATGCTGTAATGGGAACCCTGTTGAAAATTGCGTATATCGTCGGCATCCAGCAAGGAGTAATTCCAAACCGTCTTTTCTGTATCTACAAAATTGAGGTCTTCATACCTTTTTTCTTCCGTTGATGCTGCTGTCGGCAATTTTCGTCCCTCTGTGCGATCGGGATGCAATTTTTCATTTTTATCGCCGTTAATTTGCGGACTGTTCCGGCCAATATCCTTTTTCATACCCATTTAATTGTACGGGAGTGCTGATTTACACAGTACTTCTCAACTTACGCAAAATTGTTGAAAGTTTAACAGTATCTGAGCGTACTATGTTTTTAGTTATTACCATAAATCAGCATTTTTGCCGTGTTCGTGTAAAAGATGGGTTTTGATTATACAGTAGCACCTATTTTACACCCGTATAGCCAAAAAAACAAGCCATGAGAAAACTCTTGTCTCTCCTCATGCTGCTGGGTATTTTCCATGCAGCATACAGCCAAAGTACATCTATTAAGGGATTCGTTAAAGACACGGTAGAAAACCGTAATCTTCCGCATGCGGTAGTGACCCTGCTGCGTGGAAGCGATTCTGTACTTGTGAAATTTACCCGTACAGATAACCAGGGTCAGTTTAATATCAGCAACCTGGAAGCGGGTAGTTATGTACTGATGGTTACATATCCAAAATTTGCCGATTATACCGATAAGATTGAATTAAAAGCTGGCACACCCGGCAATCTGGGTATCATTCCCCTGACTCCCACCAGTGTGCTGCTCAATGAGGTTGTCATTCGCGCCAACAATACCATGCGTATAAAGGGTGACACCACCGAGTTTACTGCAGACAGTTTTAAAGTAAAACCCGGCGCTACTGTGGAGGATCTGCTCAAAGTAATACCTGGCATGCAGGTAAATGCAAAAGGCGAAGTGACTGCACAGGGCAAACGCGTTGATAAGGTGCTGGTAGATGGGGAGGAATTCTTTGGTGATGACCCTACCATTGCTACACAAAATATCAGTGCCAAAGCTGTTGATAAAGTGCAGGTTTATGAAACCAAAACCGAGCAGGATCAGCTTAAAGGTATTGGCGCCACGGGCGATGGAAATAAAACCATCAACATCAAATTGAAGGAAGATGCCAAACGCGGCTATTTCGGAAAAGTAGAAGGCGGCACCAACTTCAACAATCTGAACGATGCCAAAGTAATGCTTAATAAGTTTAAAGGATCTGAAAAGATTTCTATCTACGGAACGAAAAGTAATACCAATACCGGTAGTCTGGGCTGGGAAGACCAGGGCAAACTGGGTATTGATGATGAAGACGACTATGAATATGATGAGATTGGCGGTTTCTATTATAGCTTCGGCAGCGGCGATAATGAGTATTCTTCCTGGAACCTGAAAGGGCTGCCAACGGCTTATACGGCCGGTGCATTATATGCCAATAAATGGCGCCAGGATAAACAAAAACTGAATCTTTCTTACCTCTACAATCGCCTCGGCACAACCAACAATTCTTACAACCTGTCTCAGACATTGCTGGAGGATACAACGTTCTTTAATAACTCCCGCTCACGCAGCAAGGGCCTTTCCCAGCAGCATTCTGCAAGAGGAAAGTATGAGTGGAAGATTGACTCGCTGGCAAGTATCAAATTTAATATATCCGCACTGAGCCGCGAAAAGACCAACCGTACAGAGAGCTACAGCGAGGCGCTCAACGAAGAGTCAGAATTCGTCAACAACAATAACCGGATAAATGATCTGGTAAGCAAAAAGAAACAACTCGACAATACCATCACCTACAAACAGCTTTTTAAGAAAAAGAACCGGCAGCTGACCGCCACTTTCCGTCTCGGTTTTGTAGATGATGAGTCTACCGGATTACTGACTTCCACCTCCCAGTTTTATACCAATGGCAATGTCGATTCGGTAGATGTGATTGATCAGCAAAAGATCAATACCGGTCAGTCAAGAACCATCGGCACCAAGATTACCTACAACGAACCCATTACTGATAAATGGAACATCGTGGCTGAATACAGCCTGAATCAGAATGTATCTGAATCGCGCAACAACAGCTACGACAAATCGCTCGATGGGAAGTACAGCGATTTCAATCCTACATTCAGCAACAACTTTGACCTCGATGCCCTGTCAAACAGTGGTACACTTACGGCGCGCTATATGGGTAAAAAACTGCGCCTCGCATTCGGATCGGGGGTGTCTGCGATCCGTCTTAATCTCGACAACCTGGATCTGGTCAGCAAGACGCATTACAATTTCACGGGCCTCACTCCCCAGTTTCAGGTAGGTTATAAACTGAAAGCGCAGACAGGTATATCCTTCTCTTATCGTGGCAACACTGTGCAGCCCACGCTGAACCAGCTGCAGCCGCTGCGCAACAATAACGATCCGCTGAGTATTTATGTAGGTAATCCTGATCTGCGTGTAGGATTTAACCACAGTGTAAACTTTAATTTCAACGATTATAAAACACTGAAAGGACAGTATCTTTTCGTCAATGTGGGAATGAATTTCAATCAGCATGCCATTACCAATTACAGCAGTGTGGACGAGTTTGGTAAAACAACCTATATGCCCATCAACGTTGATGGAAACCGTAGCTGGTATATGTGGAGTGCATTCAACACAGGGCAGGGAGAAAAGAAACTGATTCATGAAATATCTCCTCAGGCCAATGGCGGACGGAATGTGAACTATATCAACGGTAAGGAAAATATAAACACCTACACT
>JAGODE010000377.1 GCA_017998385.1 Chitinophagaceae bacterium
ACTCATAGGTTACCTCGATCTGTCCGCCAGAAGGCAAAAGAATTTTCTTTAAAGCCCAGGCTCCGGCATTGGCATCAATAGCAGGCTTTTGATTTTTATCCTGTATCGAATATGGATAATCTGCATTCCGCAACCCCTGCGGGTTCATGCTCTTAGGCTTATAATTTCCCCAACGATCCGAAGCATTCAGTTCGTAATCCGGATTGCCGGTAACATCATCATTATAAGAAAAAACATACTGGTTCTTATTATCCTTGTTTTGTCCATTGAAAGTAAAATAAATAGTATCCAGCGTAAGCTTACCCTCACCTATTGTATTATCGGGTGAGCCTTCACAAAGCCTATAGCTGTATTTAAAATGAACGGTCTTGATTGGCCGGGCAGCGCTTAAGCCATTCTTTTTTAAATCAGATTTGCTGTATAGATCAATTTTATCAAGACGCTTGACAGTCTGATCACTTCCATTAATCCCCCCCTGCTCGTTAGTAGCTCCTTTTCCATCATCCCGGTTCCCTAATGTAAATACCGCAATCATATTTTTTGACTCTATGGAATGCATATACCACGGCTCACGTTCTCCATAGGAAATAATTCCTTTATCGTCTTTTACTTCTGAACGGCTTCCGGAATTAAAGTTGGCTTCCTGTCCGGAAGAAAGCGGTGTACGCCATTTACGAACTCCCCATACACCACCAGTTTTTATCTGAGAGTAATTGAACTTTACAGCATTTCCCAAATCATCGTCAGTAATACCATCACCTGTTACATCAACATAATCAGGAGAAAGGAGCCCAGATAACAGAAACGAATGCGCATATGCCGGCGTTTCAGTTATTTGCAGAAATCCATCCCGTTTTGCTCCCGACTTAAGCTCATCGGATGCTGCAGTCATCCATTCGGGATCAGTAACAGTGACTTTGTCCAGTTCACTGGCCTGCTGTACGGTCGTATTAGGAACGGTAAATGTAAAATCCCGCTGCATAAGGTTGTATACCGGTATACCGTATACATAGCGCATGCCATTCGATTCCGTGACGTTGATCTGCGATATGTGATGTGGCTTACGTATATCACTAACACGGGACATGCTATCATACTTTAGCAGATTCGCTCCATTCAACAAACCATCCTGAGCATAACTTCGTATCCACCGGTCCAGTCCTGTATGAGAAGCTTCTTCCGCTGTTAAAAAACTGGTTACCTGACTTCTTTTTTTACGATTCTGAGGCTGAACAGCTGTCATCATATTGACCGTACCAACTGACGTACTATTACCCACAAATTTTTCGAGCACAGGATTTACAGTAGGGTTTTTGCCAGTACCACCCAGTTTATAGCGAACTAAAGTATCTCCTCCTATTTGATTGTACTGATCCCAGTCAAGTACGCTGGTTTCTCCGGGACTTCTGAAATAAACATTCTCCTTCAACCCAGTGGAAGCAGCAAAACGTAATGTTTGACGAAGGTTATTGCCAATTGTCCAGTCTCCGATCACGCTGGGGGTTTTTACCTGGTTAAAATTTACTCCATAATGCCCGATAGGGCCAATATCTGCTCCCGCTGCCCAGCTTTTGTCCCGGGAACGGGTTTCATTATCTCTGACATAACCCTGATCATTTCTATAGGCGCGAATTGATCCGCCTGTACCTTCACCCTGTATAGAAAACACATCATACGCGTACTGCGGGGCGGAAATAATGGGTGTATTGGGAGTTACACCACCATCATTAAATCTTGTAAAGTCCATGACCGCATTCGCATTCTTTTGCGCATTCTCGTAATAGAGATAACCCACCATTGGTTTTTGTTGCAGCACATCATCATCTTCTATCGTTGACTTTCTGACAAATACTTCTGCCTGTCCACCACCAAAATTTCCGAAAATTCCTGCGCCTAATTGAAAATTACCTGCACCGGCAGAATTCGTAACAGGCATACGAATAGCCGGAATATAGGAAGGGCGTGCAAAGCTGATACTGCTTCCATATAATGAGGTTCTAATATTCAAATCATTCAAGGAAGTCTGTTCAGTCAATTGTAAACTCTTAATACCAGATCGAGAATTGTAACTCGTACTCATCGATAATCCGTGAGAAGCCATCATGCTACCGACAAAATGCCGGGCAGACATCGATACACTGGGAGTAAATGTTGTACCGGAACGGGATCCTACGTTTACATTTAAATTAGCAGATAATGAGCCCGCAATTTTTTCCGACTTAGCTAATTGTCCGATGGAAATGGCTACGCCGCCTCTGATTCCCAGATCAAGGGATGGTCCCAGATAATTATTAAATGCAAGGCTAAGTGATGCAGAACCTCCAATGCGTATTCCCAAAGTCTCCAAATTGGTACCCAGGTTAATGCCCCAGGTGTTATTGGGTTTCATTTTCTGAGTTTGTTTCAATTGTTCCGTACCATTAAAATCGTCCGGTATACCTCGCATATTACGGCTTACTGTCCCCGGATTGATATTCCAACCCAGACCTACCCAACTTGCCTCCTGTTCCATACTTATACTACCATCATAAAAAATATTAATTGGATAACCACCTACATCAAGCAGTGGGATATTATAATTGAAATCGCCTGTAAACAGGTTGACCATATTGTTTGCACTCGCTGATTTAAATGAAGCCATCTCCGGTTGAGTCGGTCCTCCAATGTCCTCAGGCAGTTCTGCTGTACTATCCACTGCATGGATACTACTATAACCTGCTCTTTCCGGCATTGAATAGTTTATCGAAGTTGGCAAGATTGAGCTTTCCGATAATTGCGCTTTAGGCGAAATATTTCCGTGAATATTTCGGCCTTGGAAAAGTTTATATCCATGTCTGACAGAAACAGCACCATATGATGCTGGTGCCATAGAAAGCACAAAAAGCAGAAAAAAACCATACGCAATCGAAAACTGATAATGTTGTGCCAAACGCTGAATCATAGCTAAATAATTAGTCGTTATTGGATAATGAAATTGGCGCTGTGCACCTTGTTTTTTGGATCTGTGATTTCTATTTGATAGACCTTCTGTTTTTGAAGGGATTTATCCAGTTTCAGTGTCAGAAAATTATCCCCATAAACAATTCTTTTTCTAACCTCCATAATTGTCTGACCTTTTGAGTCCTTTATTAACACAATAGCGTCCTGTGCTGCATAGAGTGAATTATACTTGACTCCTAACTGATTATCCTTAATATAATGCAACCCGCCTCCCATTCCTTCATTCTTTAAAACCAGATAGATCATCCCCTGAGAACCTGTCTCAGACGCGGTTGAGCCCGGCCTTACCGTAAACGTCCATACTTCTGACTGAGCCGCAAAACTGCCGCCATTGCGCGCTACTATCTGCCAGGCATATAACTTACCGGTATCAAGAGCCGTCATACTGGGCGGATAAGGTTCATACAGCCGGGTGAGATAATTGCTCGTATACACGGGCGTGTTATACAGGATAGCTTCGCCAGGCGACTGTCCCTGCAATACTTCAGTAAGCAGCAATTCATATTGCAGGTCATTAAACATATCAACCGGAGATGGCGGCATCCAGGAAAACTGGGGATAAGCATGGGTAAGCGTATCCCGGTCGGCAGGCAGGTTGAGCAACGGCGGACTTAATGGCTGAATATTGATACGCACACATTCTTCGGCCAATACCTGCGGCGTTTCACCGGTATTCTTCGCTATACGGTAGCAGGCTATATAACTAC
>JAGODE010000378.1 GCA_017998385.1 Chitinophagaceae bacterium
GATCGAGGTAACCTATGAGTCAGATGACTACGCATTCGTTCAAAACCGCAGAGCAGCGCAAATGATGGAACTGGCAGGTTTTGGCAATGATGCATCCTCCTATGGCAACAGGCTGTATGAAAATATTGGAGGCTCAATACGTGAAAACGATTATGTGTTTATTCGTGTTCCGGAACCATGTGCTACTAAGACTGAGGTGTATCAGCGATACCTTCGTGATCTTGATCAGTTGCTGGTACGGATGGCTGTGCAAATGCCTGCTGGTCTGGAGTATATAACGGGGTATGGAACTATTCTCGATTATGGGAGGCTGAATGATCAAATTATTTGGGTAAAAACTGGGAAGATAGATGGTAAAAGTCCGTATTCGCTGGCTGCTGTCGAGTACTTGCGTGAACAGTTACCAGGCCAGGCTTTTGCAGGATATGATTTGTCAGATGACTCGGGGCTGGAACAACTGGCGGGCATTTTTCGGGGATTGTTTGAAGGACTAGCCAGCGCATTTAAAGACCCGGTGAAATATCTGAGAGAGAATAAAGGCTTGGCAAAGAATGTAGTAAGCGGAAAATCTTTTGTCAGGCTGAGTAATCCTACAGGATTTAAGTATGGGGGAGGGCAAAGAGTAAAATCAGTGAAACTAAAAGATAACTGGAAGGCGATGACAGACCAGTATACCTCAGAGTATGGCCAGGTATACGATTACACGACAACTGAGAATTTTAATGGTACGACACGGCGTATTAGCAGTGGAGTAGCATCCTATGAACCAGGCATTGGTAGTGAGGAGAACCCTTTTCAGAGTATTGTACGCATTTCTGACAAAGTGCCTATGGGGCCGGCTTCTTACGGCGCAATAGAACAACCCATACTCGAGGCCTTTTATCCGGCACCGCAGGTAGGATACAGTAAAGTAACCGTACGTTCGCTGCGTCGTGGCGATATTGATACAACACGAAAAGCACGAAGTGCAATTGGTAAACAGGTAACTGAATTTTATACAGCAAAAGACTTTCCGGTTACTTATTCCTATACTTCATTAGATCCCGCTTCTGATAAAGTTGATCACAGTCAGTCTTTGGACGGTTTCTTTTTTAAATCGGTTTATGATGGCCGGGCTATATCGCAGGGATTTCTGGTGGCAACAAATGATATGCATGGGAAGATGAAATCGCAATCATCTTTTAGTGCTACTGATACCAACACAGCTATTAATTATACGGAAAATTTTTATCGTAATACGGGAAAAAAAGGTTTACAGGAGACTTTTGATTTTGTTTATGCAAAAGACGGTGGCGTTATTAAAGAGGGCCGGATGGGAATTGATATTGAACTAATGACTGATGTGCGGGAGTTTTCTACACGAAGCTATTCTACAGAGTTTCAGGGACAACTTGACCTTTTCCCCGTATTTTTTCCATTTTGGCTTCCTTTTCCCTGGGATGTGAGCAGTGAAACGGAAGATGTTTACAGAGCAGTGACTACTACTAAGGTGATCAGCTATCATGCGATTCTTGATAGCGTTATCGTTGTGGATAAAGGCAGTCGTGTAAGTACTAAAAACCTTGTTTACGATGCAGAAACAGGTGATGTTATCGTAAATCGAACCAACAACGAGTTCAAGGATCCTGTCTATTCGACCAATTATCCGGCTTATTGGGCCTATAGCGGTATGGGGCCTGCTTACCGAAATATAGATGCGAGGTTTGGGCCGGTAAATTTCCTGGGAGGGATATGTACTACCAGCCTGGGTTCAGATCTGTCAGAAATTTTTGAAAGCGGCGATGAAATAATGATTACAAAAATTGATAACTCAACGGATGATGCCTGTAGTGAAGCACTCAGGTCGGGCGATAGCATAAGAAGACTTTGGGTTTTTGACCGTGACAAACAAACCAGCTCGCTGAGTAATACTACGCCGCAATTCGTGTTTATGGATAGCCTGGGTCGCCCTTATACACGCACCAATGTTTACTTCCGCATTATACGCAGCGGTAAACGTAATCTCCTTGGGGAAAAGGTTGCAACGGTTGTCAGCCGCATTAGTCCGATACAGGGTACTACCATCCGCACGCTTACCGTTACCGGAGCCAGCGAAGTGATAAATGCCGGGGCAGCGGATTTCAGCGAAAAATGGCAGACAGATAATGATGTGATCCGAAGATTGGTAATGAAATATGACGAACTGACCTGCAATCGTTGGGAGGAGGAAGATTGTTCAGGTTATTTGGAAAAAAAGATAAATCCCTATTTGCGCGGATTGCTAGGTACATTCAGAAATTACCGCAGCCTGGTTTATTACGGTGATCGTGTTAAAAAGTCGATCGATCAAACCGTTGATATCAAAAAAGACGGGATACTGGATACTGGGTTTTCTCTATACTGGGATTTTGATAATGACAATAATCTTGTGCCAGCCATTAGTTCCACAAAGTGGGTTTGGAATTCTGAGATCACCCGTATCAATTCTAAAGGAATGGAACTCGAAACACGCGATGCATTGAACATTTATACGGCGGCTCAATATGGGTATAACCGGACAATGCCAATCGCTATTGTCAATAACTCACGGTTGTCTGAAATGGCATATGGAAACTTCGAAGACAATGAGTATGTTAATGCACTTAGTCGTACGAGATATAACTCCTGTGGTCAGCCACATTTTGATTTTTCTGGTTTTAGCAATGCAGCTGTTAAAAATTCTACCCAGACAGGTTTCCCTGCACATACCGGAAAGAGCATGCTCGAAGTCTCAGCAAATAGTACTGCTGCAGTAAATGTTAAGGTAGCCAGTTCACTTCCCGAACAATATTCGCTGGATATGGGAACTGAAATGCAGCGTCAATTAAGTGTGCTGGGAGGTACTCTGTCAAAGACAACATCGGTGCCATCAAGTGCTCCCATTGTGGCTCCTTCTTTTTCAACGAGCGATCTGGGGATGGAACTGGAATTCAATTCTATCAATGCTCCTGGAGATATTATTGGTGGTACAGTGCGATATATGTTGGATTACAAAACAGTTCAATATACAAAGATCAATACTCCGGGTAGATATGCTTTTGTGCTAACAGCTGACCTTTCAGAGGTAGAGGATGTTGATCCGGAGAGTTATATTATGTTTAAAAGTCAGTTATATATGAAGATCACTAATGTGAGTACAAACGAACTGGTAGCAGAGTTTGATACTTATAATTTTAATTCTCCACAGAATGATACTGTCTTTTTGACCTGCGATATATACAAAATCGAATGTTTTGCGTCGGCAGATATTCAACGTGAGTATGATGGAAGTAATGACGTTTTCCATCAGTTCAGAGCTTATTTTGATTACAGCTCCAACACCGGCTCTACCAGCTACAAAAACCTTACCTACAATGATCTCTGCGAATATCTGACTCCGATTAAAGGAGACAGCACAATGTTTAATCCGGTATTTACTGTACCGGCAGAAAAGAAAATGCTGTTTAGCGCCTGGGTGAAAGAACCCTGTGCCAGTGCGCCCTGTACCACCTATGTTAATAACAAGGTACAATTGCAGTTTACCGGTGGCGGCGGCTCTACTATTGAGTTACGTCCCGCAGGCCCGGTTATTGAAGGCTGGCAGCGATATGAAGCACCGTTTATTGCACCAGCGGGAGCAACAGATCTGGCAATAAAACTGGTGAATCTGAGTTCAACAGCTAAGCTATATGTAGATG
>JAGODE010000379.1 GCA_017998385.1 Chitinophagaceae bacterium
ACTTCATTAAGACCGCCGTTAACGAAGTACGTAAATACCGTGGACAGGATGCACTGGATGCAGTAGGTTTTCTGAAGCTGATGAAAGAAAAAATGGGACTGATGAATATTGATCAGTCGCTGCTGAGCCGTCCGCTCAACGAAGGTTTTTCCGGCGGTGAGAAAAAACGGAATGAAATTTTTCAGATGGCAATGCTGGAACCCCGCCTGGCCATCCTGGACGAAACCGACTCTGGTCTGGATATCGATGCCATCCGCATTGTATCAAATGGGGTAAATAAAATCCGTGGTAAAGACAATGCTGTACTGGTGATCACTCACTACCAGCGCCTCCTCGATTATATCGTTCCTGATTTTGTACACGTGCTGTACAAAGGCCGTATTGTAAAATCGGGTACCAAAGAGCTGGCACTTGAGCTGGAAGAAAGAGGATATGATTTTATTAAAAATGAAGTGAACATCGGCGAAGAAGCCTGATGCTCAGTCAAACTTCAACAAACGGAATAATGGATACGATCAGTTATTTTAAAGAACAATTGAATCAGCTGCCGCAAACACAACCGGCTGCCCTGGCCCGTATAAGGCAGGAAGCCGCAGATGCTTTTGTGCAGCAGGGCATACCGGCTACCCGTCACGAAGAATGGAAATATACCCGCATCAGCAGTCTGTTTAATAAAGGATTTGAATGGCCGGTAAATCAGTCCGGCACTGCAGTAGGCGAAGATCAGATGCAGGCATTGCGCCTGCCCGGATCCGAAAAAGCCAATGAACTGGTATTTGTAAATGGCCGTTTTTCCAAAGAGCTTTCAGTGATCCGCTCCAAAGACCTGACGGTGCTGTCGCTCGAAGAAGCTGCCGCCGGTGAGTTTGAGCCGCTTGTTGCCGCTCACCTGGGTCATAGCAGCGATTACCTCAAAGACGGCATCCATGCTATGAATACCGCATTTATGCAGGGGGCAGTTTTTGTACACGTGGCAAAGAATAAAAGCATTGCCGAGCCGGTGTATGCCTGTCATATTACCGATGCACGTGCAGGCAACTCACTGTCACTCCCCCGCAGCCTGGTCTATGTAAGCCAGGCAGCAGAGTTGCACTGGGTAGAGACCTTTCATACACTGGGTACTCAGGAAAGTTTTACCAACCAGGTGGTGGAGATTGTGGCAGAAAAAGATGCACGCCTGTTTTACTACAAGATTCAGCACGATGCGCCGCATACCAACCTCGTAAGTACAACGCATATCCGCCAGATCGGTCAGTGTTATACTTATGCCGTTACAATCTCGCTCGACGGGCATATTGTGCGAAACAATACACACGTGGTGATGGAGTCCGAGCATGGCGAAGCGCATCTGTATGGTCTTTATTTCCTTAACGGAAACACCCATGTAGACAATCATACGATTGTAGACAATGCCAAACCGCATTGTTATAGTAATGAGCTGTATAAAGGCGTGGTAGGTGATAGCGCCACGGGCGTATTCAACGGTAAAATCTTTGTACGCCAGGATGCTCAAAAGATCAATGCCTATCAGTCAAACAAGAACATTCTCCTGTCTGACGCGGCAAGTGTAAATACAAAACCGCAGCTGGAGATTTTTGCGGATGATGTAAAATGTTCGCACGGTTGCACTATCGGCCGGCTCGATGAAGAAGGGCTGTTTTATCTGCAGTCGCGCGGCATACCTGCAAAACTGGCACAATCGCTGTTGCTGCATGGCTTCACCAGCGATATACTGGAAAAAATAAAACTCGATGTGATCCGCGATTATGCAGATCAACTGATTTCTCAGCGTTTAGAATTGTTGTGATATGGAAGTAACAACAGGCATACCGGTAGCATATGATGTACAGGCAGTGCGGGAACAATTTCCCATACTGAGCCGGGAAGTAAAGGGGCACCCGCTTATTTATCTGGATAATGCAGCCACCTCACAAAAGCCGCAGGCTGTAGTGGATTCCCTGTTGCATTATTACACTTATTATAATGCCAACATCCACCGTGGTATTCACACCCTGGCCGAAGAGGCTACGGCCGCCTATGAAGCCACACGCGATGCCGTGAAGGCTTTTATTAATGCAGCTGGCCGCGAGGAGATCATTTTCACCCGCGGCACTACCGAAAGCATCAACCTGGTGGCCTATACCTGGGGTATGGCCAATGTAAAGGCCGGCGATGAGATTATCGTTTCCGGGATGGAGCATCACTCCAATACCGTGCCCTGGCAACTGGTATGCGAACGGAATGGTGCAAAGCTGCGGGTGATACCTGTCAACGAACAGGGTGACCTGGATATGAAGGCATTTCACAGCCTGCTCAGCGAAAAAACCAAACTGGTATCGCTGGTACATGTGTCGAATGCACTTGGTACGATCAACCCCGTGAGCGAAGTAATAGCTGCCGCCCATAAAGCCGGCGCCCTCGTAATGATCGATGGTGCCCAGTCAACCGTACACATGGATATAGATGTACAGGCGCTGGATTGTGATTTTTTTGCCTGCTCTTCGCATAAGGTATATGGTCCTACCGGAGTGGGCGTACTCTATGGAAAGAAAGCCCTGCTCGAAGCAATGCCCGTATTTCAGGGAGGCGGAGAAATGATCCGTGAAGTGACTTTCGAAAAGACTACTTACAATGAACTGCCCTATAAGTTTGAGGCAGGCACTCCCAATATTGCCGATACCATTGCCTTCAAAGCAGCGATTGATTATGTGACAGCGCTGGGCCGTGCACGTATCCGCCGGCATGAGGATGACCTGCTGCAATATGCCACCGGATTGATCAGCGATCTGGATGGCGTGCAGATCATTGGTCAGGCAAAGGAGAAGACAAGTGTATTATCTTTTATTGTCAAAAATGCACACCCGCAGGATCTGGGTATTTTGCTCGACAATAAAGGCATTGCCGTGCGTACCGGACATCATTGCGCACAGCCCCTGATGGACCGGTTTGGTATACCCGGTACGGTACGTGCTTCTTTTGCACTGTATAATACCCGCGGGGAAGTGGATCAACTGGCAAAGGCATTGAAAAAAGCTATTAGCCTATTAAGCTGAAATTATGAGCAACGAGAAAAGCATCCGCGAAACAGAACTGGAAATCGTTGAAGAGTTTGCCCTTTTTGATTCGTGGGATGATAAATATGAATACATCATTGATCTTGGCAAAAAACTGCCTCCTTTGGCAGCAGTGCATAAGACAGATGATAACAAAGTGCGGGGATGCCAGTCGACTGTTTGGCTGGCAGCCAGCTATCGCGATGGACGGGTATATTTTGAAGCAGATAGCGATGCGGTGATTGTAAAAGGACTGATCAGCATGCTTATCCGCGTGTTGTCTGGCCGTACGCCTGATGAAATTCTGGAAGCACCGCTTGATTTTATAAAGGAAATAGGCATGACAACCCACCTGGCACAAACCCGTTCAAACGGATTGCTGTCGATGGTGAAGCAGATGAAAAATTATGCACTGGCCTTTAAAATTAAAACACCACAGCCATGATAATAGATGCAGAAGAACTGAAACAGCGGGTGATTACGGTATTGCAGGGTATTTATGATCCTGAAATACCGGTAAACATTTATGAGCTGGGTTTGATTTATGAAGTTTCCATTCTGCCGCTCAACAATGTGCAGATTGTGATGACCCTTACTTCGCCTGCCTGCCCGGCCGCCCAGTCTCTGCC
>JAGODE010000380.1 GCA_017998385.1 Chitinophagaceae bacterium
CTATATAACTACCCAATGGCAGGTAATTGCCGGCAAAACCTGCTGTGAGATAATTATAATAAACAGGCTGAATATCCTGCGCGCTGATCAGCTTCACCCCTTTTGGCAATAACGTAGCGCCTGTACTGGCCGTGACAACCGACTGCCCGCTTTGCGCATCTTTCAGATCCAGCAATAACATAACATCAATAGCATCCTGTCCGTTGTTGATAACCGCGAGGTTCCACAGCTGATCGCGCTGAATCAGCCCGGCAGGCGGCAGCTGTACATTCAGACTCACTTGTCCCGTCAAAGTCCAGGGCAGCAGCGTCAGCAAAAACATCCACAGATTTCGCTTCATGTTTAGAAATTTTTAAACCAGGTGATCCGTCCTGTTTCTATTGCAAACAGATTGCGACGGATCGTTGGTAAATACGATTTATCATATTGTAATTGCAGTGTTCCCAGCTTTCCGATCCCTGCTGAGATAGCTGCACGTTCTCCCCAGTACACCTGACCGGTGGTCAACCGGTTATATTTGCAGCCTGCTCCCAGCCGCAATGACCTGAATGGCATCCATTCCATATTATACTCCAGTGTGGAATACTTCAATTCAGGCTGATCTGTATAGCTGTAAGAAAGCTGCCAGTTAAGCTTTCCGGCCTGAATACTCTGCACCGCCATATAATTCACGCCTGCATAGGCAATAAACCCAGTATCGGTTGCTTTTGATTCGAAGCGATTATAAATGCCCGAAGAAAGCATACGCAGTTTACCGGCCTGCCATGCATATACAACAGAACCATTGAGAATATAGTAGGCATTCTCTCTGATACGTTCCTTATCGATCATATACAACTGTGTACCGGGATAATAACCTGCTGTAATGGCTGGCCATTTTTTAATCCGCAGTTGCACTTGCATGCTGGTAAAAACCGTGCTGGTCTTAAACGTTTTTTCTGTAAATGGATTAGTAAAATCATTGCGGCGCAGTTGCAGCATCAGTCCCAGCTGATCTTTCCAGAAACTCTGGTCAGCCCTCGCCGACCAGGCGAGCTGATCGGTATTGTAGGTAAATAAACTGAACGACTGAAAGTGTTCGCCCGACTTACGGAAGTAACCGGAAAGTCTTGTCCGGCTGGCAGGAATATAGGTCTGTGCCTTGAGACTTACTGCCATATTGCGCTCATCGCTGAAACGGAATAGCCGTTGCACCTCTTTATTCTGCTTAAACGACCCGGTAGAGGGACCGGTAGATTTAGCCACTTCTGCAATTACCTGCGTATGTCCATCCTTCTTCCAGATACCTTCTACCGAATAGCCCAGGATATTCACATGATTTTTTACCGAGTCATTGGGAATGGAGCCATACACCGATTTGCGGCCGGAGAATCCGCTTACGATAACAGCCAGCCTGTCGGGATCGCCCAACCCCACCCTACCCATGAGCAGTTGCTGGCTTTTCTGCAAAAGGTTACGGCCCATAAAATCGCGGAACCCATAATCGATTTTCCCAACGGCCAGTGCTGTATATATCCTGTTTCCATATTCTACATTCAATCCTGTAAGCGAAACATTCATGGCCGTTAGTTCGGAAAAATTCAGCAGCGACCGGCCGATACCAATACTCCGGATATTAGACAGCATTTTTTCCGCTTTTTCCTTTTGCCGGTCCGAAATCCCTTCTTCGGCAGCTATACGTTTTAACTCCTGTGGATTGGTTGCAGACATAATTTTTTTCCGCACACCGGCGATATGCCCCATCCATTTTCGCCGGGTACTATCCAGTTGTTGTTCCAGTTTTCTTACCTTATCCCTGAGCTCAACCAATTCTTCTCTTTTTGTCTTTACTGTATCGGAAAAAGAAGACTGCAACGAATCTGCTTTACTTAATATATGCAGCGAGTCTGCACTAATCCCATTTTGCCGTTTCGATTCCCACTCCTGGAACCGGCGTTCGCGTTCAGCCACTATTCTTGCTTTTATGTCGGGTTGCTCCAACCGGTTACGCAACTGTTCCAGCCTGTCTTTCTCTGCCTGCAAAGCAGTCTCCAGCGATTTGATATCCGGTATGCCCGTAAACTGCCTGTTGACCTTATCGAGCAACCATTCTTTGTATCGTCTGTTAAACTGCTGGCGGTCAAAAAGCAGGTTCATATCCAGAAAATTTCTGAAATAAGGCGAATTGCTAATCCGTGCGGCCAGGTTTATACGGAAGGGATAACGATCCTTTACCATCACCTCGAGGTTACTTTGTACTGTATGCTGGCGCAAATGATTCAACGCAAAAGGTGTGTCGGCATACGAACGATAAAGAAACTCATAACGCAGATTGCCTTTAACTTTCAGGAATGACTTACCTGCGCCAGATTGCAGCAAACGTTCTTTTTCGGCATCCGTCAATTGTCCGGCTGCAATAAACTTCTGTTTGGAATAAGTGCGCAACACCAGCGAATCGCCCTGTTTCACCCATTCGCCTCTTACCGGATGCTGTGCCTGCACTGGTGCAGTACCCAGGCAAAGCAGCAGTATGCCGATAAACAGCCGATAAATCGTGGAGGTATAGTTGGTCCGGTGGCGCATTTATTTCTTAGCTGATTGGTTGGAGGCTATTCTTATTTTTTCTTCAATTGTTCAAGTTCCTTCCGCAGAGAAGTGTTTTCGGCTTCCAGTTTATCGGTCCTTTTATCCAGTTCGATGACATACAGGGTGAGTTCTTCGATTTTTTTCAGGAGCAATACCTGGTTATCGGCCAGATCCACTCCTTCTTTGGTTGCCGTAGCTGCATCGGGCATCTCAGGCAGCCGTTTATTTTCATCAATAAAACGGGCCACTTCTTTCAACGAAGGCAGTTGATAGTTTTTTTCAAACACATAGTCAGCCCAGGAACTCACATCTACTTTTACCTTTCTGGTGCGAACACCTTTTTCCACAAAAAGGCGATAGGCGGTATCATTAATGGAGATGGTTCCGATCCCAACCCCGGTACCATTATCAAACAGGAGGCTGTTGCCAATGGTAGTACCACTGGAATACTTCGCGAGGTAGTTGACGCTACCGCTGATTGATCCGCTTCCGCCACCAATAGTGGATACATTCCGGTAAGCGATGTTTCCATTATTATCTGCCACCAGTACACGGATCCGGGTGCTGTCCATCGTAAGACCAGCGAGTCGTACACTGCCGGTAGTATGTAACTGTGCAGAAGGAGAAGTAGTGCCGATACCAACATTGCCGGAGCCTTTTACAATTACGGAAGTTGCCAGTGATTGCAGGGTAGTTCCGCTGCTGGTGGGTACACTCGTCATCAAATGTATATCACCGGAATTGCCGGTGCCTGTTCCTTTACCGGTAGCAATCCGGATAGTTTGTCCCTGCTGATCTGTACCTATTTGCCCGGTTGGTTGTATAGTAAGCGGAGCGTAAGATGCCGCCAACGTCTGGGTTACCCCACCTCCGATATAAACATCACGGGTACTGTATCCGGGTGTTCCATTGCCAATAAGCAGTTGATATACACCGGTTGTAGTCATGTTGTAACCAAGAACAATATTTCCACCGTGCGATGTGCTGCTATTAGCTCCCACTACTACACTTCCCATACCGCCAGTAGAAGCAGAGGCATAGCCAATTGATAAAGTATACTGATCTGAGGCATTTGCTCCATATCCGATACCTACACCATAAGAG
>JAGODE010000381.1 GCA_017998385.1 Chitinophagaceae bacterium
GGCATGATCTGTTGTACCCAGGCCATTAATCCTGCGTGACCATATCTGGCAGTATATAATAATGGTATAACGGGCTGGCTATGACCATTGGTCCACAGCAATTGTATGAAGCTTGCAATAAAACAGGCAAAAGCCGTCAACAGGAGGGCAGTAGCCAGTGCGCTGCGGGCAGATGATTTTTTTACCACTCCAAGGCTGGTCAGTAACTGAAATATAACCCAGGCGGCAGCCAGCTGCCATAAACTGTTGAGCATGGCCCAACCGAGTGCCTGCAAAAAAGCGGATTGGCTGAAAGCAGTCATGGTGCAGGAGGGGGTTATTTGGTTTTAAGATCGTTGAGCAGTGCCTGAATTCTTTCCAGTTCTTCGGGACTGGCTTTATGTTCACCCAGCGCCTGAATTACCAGTTGAGTGGGCGAACCTCCAAACAGGCTATCGATCATTTTCCCCAGCAAATGCTTTTGTGTTTTCTCTTTATTGACGGCAGCCTGATAGACGTGTGTACGCATACTGTCATCGCGTTTTACCAGGCCTTTCTCATGCATTATCTGCATCAGCTTGAGCGTGGTTGTATAACCAACATCCTTGGTAGCTGCCAGTTCCTCATGCACTTCACGTACTGTCGCCACACCTTTATTCCAGAGTATCTGCAGTATTTCCAGTTCACTCTCTGTGGGTTTGATAGACTTTAATGCTGACATGGGTTGTAGTTTTACGGTTCGAATATACGACCTTTTTCGTATTGCAAACATTTTATTTCACGCTTTAGTATTATTTAACATTGATTAACAGTGAGACGCAGCTAGTTATGCAAATGTTACAGCGCGATTAGCGGGTTGCAGCGGGGAGGGGAAGTACCAGTTCGGCAAGGGTGCCATGAGCAGGTGAGCTTTGGAGGAAATAGCTGCCACCCATCATGATGGCTCTTTCCTTCATACCCATAATTCCCAGGGTTTTCTGATTTTCAACAATTTGAGGGTCGAGTCCCTGGCCATTGTCTTCCACCAGCAGAATCAGCTGGTCGTCTTGTTTTACCAGTGATACATCGGCCCGGGTGGCTCCGGCATGGCGGGCAATATTGGTGAGCGATTCCTGCAGGATTCTGAAAATGCCGATATTCCAGTCTTTGGGTAATTCTTCTTCCCGAACGCCACTGATAAAACTGGTTTGTATGCCGGTGCGTTTCTCAAAGTCCTGGCAAAACCAGTCAATGGCGGCAATCAGGCCCAGATCATCCAGCAGCCCCGGCCTCAGTGCAGTGGAAATGCGGCGCACAACCATCACCATGCTGTTGATTGATCCCAGTATATGTTCAATTTCGTTGCGCAGCACTTTATCAGCCGGCTCAAGTTTTTTAGCAAGGCGTGATACATCCATTTTTAGTACAGTCAGATGTTGGCCCAGTTCATCGTGTATTTCGCGGGAGATATGCAGCCGTTCCTGTTCGCGGATATTCTCAATATGGTTACTGAGCCGGCGCAGGTCTTCGCGCGATTGCACCAGTGCGGCTTCTACTTTTTTGCGCTCACTGATATCGCGCACAAATGCAAGAAAACGGTCAGCGGCAATAATCTTGGCCGCCACTTCTACATCAATGATACTGCCGTCTTTTCGTTTCAGCTTCCGTTCTGAGGTGACGGTGTTGCCCGCAGCAATTTCTTCGAGTTTGAAAGGCATGGCCTGTAACTGCTGCTGTATCGTAAGTTCATGAATGCGCATCTGCAGCAGTTCCTGCTCCGTGTATTGAGAAATACGTGTGGCAGCAGGATTAACCACCTGGAATTCTCCCTTAAAGTTGGCAATGAAAATGGCATCGCTTGCCTGCTCTACCAGCGTGCGGTATTTCTCTTCACTTTCGCTGATACGCTGCTGTGCCAGTTGTGTATCTGTAATATCACGTATTAATACCAGTATATCTTCTTTACCCTGGGGAGCATAGCGGGCTTCATAATAGCGGGTCTGCCCGTTTTTTTCGAGATGATAGCGATGAGAAAGCTGTTGCTGTTCTTCGAGTACTTTCTTCTTATTGACCAGTATTTCATTGACCAGTCGTTCGGGCATTACCTCAGCTATGGTTTTACCAATGAAATGATGCGGTGGCATCAGGGTATGATGCCCCAGGGGATTGCTGTAGTCGGTAAACCGGTTGTCTTTATCAATTACCAGCAAGAGATCGGGGATGGCTTCAACAATAGCTTTATTCCTTTTTTCACTTTTGTCGAGTGCCTCCGTTCGCTGTGCTACCAGCTGGCGCAACCGCTCAGGTGTACGGGCACCGTAAAAGGCGAATATACCACCTACTACAGACAGGCCCAGCGCCAGTATACCCAGCAGCAGGGTGGGCTGCCAGGGACGAAAAGAGTCGGCCGGGGCTATGGAGAGTTTCCACTCTCCGTCCGGTACCGGTACAGACACATCGTAGGCCGATTCGCTGTTATTCATCCGGGGCAGAAAGAATTCCTCCTTTTGCGTGTCGGGATTGATCTTTGAAAGCTGATAATAATAACCGCTTTTACCGGTTGTATCAATCCCGGCTGCCTGCAGCAAAGTTCCCATCCGGATGACAACAGCAGAAAATCCCCAGAATTTATTCTGAATAAAAACGGGCAATCTTCCTACCACGCCAAGGCCTCCCTGTTTCAGCTCAAAAGGTCCTGCAAAAAAAAGCTGACGAAGTGCCAGGGCTTTAAGGGCTTCTTTATTACGGGCAGAATCGCCCAGTACATCGTAGCCAAGTACTGCTCTGTTGGGTTCAAGCGGATATACATACCGGATAACGCCCTGCGGAGCCAGCTGGAGCGCGTCAATGTATTTGTTTTGCCGGAGCACCCGGTAAGCTACTGAATCGAAGTTGACTGGTATGCCCTCTTCATTGATGGTGAGCTCCATCACCTGCGTTGCGGAGAGGCTGTACTGCAGGGCCTGCTGCAGCCGGCTGCGCACAATTTCAGCAGCTGTATAGAGGTTGCGGTCTTCTTCATTTTTGCGGAGACGGTAATCGAGATAGATCAGTACAAAACAAACGCAGGCCACCAGTATAGCTGTCAGTACTCCGGTGAGCAGCGAACTGCTCAATGGCTTACTCTTTGGTGGATATGTAGGGGGCAGCTGCGTCATAACCATTCTTTCGCTGTCAGCAGGAACGCCTTATTGCAGTTCCTCATCTAATGTACAAAATAAGTCCCGCTGTAGACACAGCAGGACTTCATTAATGGTTCTGATTAAGAACTTCAATTATTTATAACTGGCCGTTGTGGCGGGGTCGATAGCTGCAGTAGCTTTTTCGGCCTTCCACTCCGTTTTCTTTGTTTCCTGTTTAGCCGAGGCCTCAGATTTACCGTCAATCTGGGCCAGGGTGGGGGCAATAACCAGTGATACGATCGACATCAGTTTGATCAGGATGTTCATAGAAGGACCTGAAGTATCCTTAAACGGATCACCTACGGTATCACCTGTTACAGAAGCCTTGTGGGGTTCTGATTTTTTGTAATAGGTTTCGCCATTGATCTCCACGCCTTTTTCAAATGATTTTTTAGCATTATCCCATGCACCACCTGCATTATTCTGGAACATACCCTTCAGTACCCCGCTCACGGTACAACCAGCCGGAAACCTTCCAAGGGCTTCACCACCCAGGCCAGCCATAAACCAATGGAAAAAGGGG
>JAGODE010000105.1 GCA_017998385.1 Chitinophagaceae bacterium
ATATATCAACAATAGTATCTATGAAGAGATGGGGCGTGGCCTGTTTTTACCGGAAACGAAGGCTGGGTATCTCGCTGTTATTGATAAATATACCACGCAGGGTATCGATGGGGTGATTATGGGTTGTACCGAAATTCCGTTGCTGCTAAGTGCGGATGACAGTCATCTGCCTCTGTTTGATACTACCCGTATTCATGCCAGGGCGGCAGTAGATTATGTATTGAAGAGCTGAGGGAAGAACCGGCAACGGTCCGTGTTAGCTCTTCAAATTGCCAAATCACTGCTGTCCGGGGAAATATCTTTATATGTGGCATTCTACGTTTTCTGCAGGCGAAATTTCCCGCAGATGGCGCAGATTTACGCAGATAAATCCTTCCCGTTTTTTTCAAACTGAATGACAGGTAAGTATGCACTGTTTTTTCAAATCTGATTATCAAACCTCTGTTTTGTCACATTTATTTCCCCGGAACAGAGTAAGGGCGCAAAGCAAATAAAGGACACAAAGAAGTCATTGGCATATTCCCGCTCATCTTCAAATTTTCAAATCACCCAATCTTCAAATCATATTTAGAATGCCCTGAATTGCCGACCAGCGTTCGGAACCCGGAACCGAGCGTGGCAACAGGCGATGATAGTAGTACTGCAGCTGGGCAAAAAAGTATAAATGTTTAAAAGTTTAAAGGTTGCAAAGGACGCCAAGAAGTCATTGGCACATTAACCCATCAGCATATTAGCACATTCCCGCTCATCTTCAAGTCGCAAAGAACGCAAAGCAGAGTAAGGACGCAAAGATTTCGTTACCCACATTAGCACACTGGCACATTAACCACATTAGCACATTCTCTCTTCCTCATCTTCAAGTCGCAAAGAACGCAAAGCAGAGTAAGGGCGAAAAGATTTCGTTACCCACATTAGCACACTGGCACATTAAACACATTAGCACATTCATCTCATTAGCACATTATTCATTTATAATTTTCCCGTTACCACTGGTTGAAAAGTGTGTAGTGGGAGGATTGCCGCGATAATACACTCGGCTTTCTCCACTGGCCTCTGCAAAGATCATTTGAGTGGGTTGTACATAGGCCCTTGCAGTGCCGGAAGTGCTGATATCTACTTCTGTGGCTTTTACATCATACCCATGCAGGCGTGCAGCACCGCTGATGGTGCCATACAGGCTTTCTGTATCGCCGCTCAGGTGTAGTACCGATGTGCCCGACAAATCTACCTGGGCATTGATGCCGGTACCTCTCATATTACATTCAGATACGCCGGTAAGTACATTGCGGATGACAGTTTGCTGTCCGCCAAATCCGCTGATCTCTGCGCGGGCGGCGCCATTCAGTTGTACGCTGGCGAGATGAGGTAATACTACGGTAATATCTACAGGCTGACGATCGTTCTCAAACCGGTCATATTCAAAACTGAGTATGCCTCCGGTACCATTTACCACCCGCAGATCGTCGAGATCGTTGGAGCAGCCAGTGGCTTTTACCTGAAACTGTTCTCCTTTGGTTACTTTGATGCGGAATGTTTCACCGGCGGCAATTTTGCTGAATCCGGTACTGGAATAATTTCTTTCTTCCTGCGCAGTGCAGGTTCTTTTTTCTTTCTCACATGCTGCCAGCACTACCAGCAGGCATGATAACACGATCCATTTTTTCATACGTTTAAGGTCAATTGGTTTCTGGCGGGTTTGACACAAAACACAGACCTAACGTTGCAGCAAATCGGTCGATTGGGACGAGTGGAGGGAGTTGTTAACGTATTTTAAGAAATAGGGCTAAAGAGGAGGTGTATAAAGGTATAAAGGATGAAGGTCTATCAACAGAGATATCCATCAACCCTTATACCTTTAAACTTTTATACTTTTAAACCTTGCTTACACTCCGGCCAGAAACTGATTCTGGATATACTCTACCACCGAGGAGAGATTTTTGGTTTGTTCAAAAACGGCGAGCTGACGGTCGCCACCGGTACCATTTTCGAGAATCTTGTGAACATATGCCACGCGGTGGCGGCTGCCCAGGTGATCGAGTACCGGGTCAATAAAATCGAGCAGCTCATAAATAAGTGCCCTGGTATTCACTTCTTCTTCCTTGCCAAAATCGATGAGGTAACCATCCACGCCATAACGGCTGGCACGCCATTTATTTTCATTGAGCAGTGCGCGGGAGTACTGGATAAAATTCAGGTTTTTGGAACGCAGCATATAAATGCGGGCGCAGAGTGCCTGAAACAAAGCGGCCAGTGCAATGGTTTCGTCCACAGTCATGGGGATATCGCAGATCCGGAATTCTACAGTATTGAAAAACGGATGTACGCGCAGGTCCCACCATATCTTTTTAGCGTTGTCAATGCAATTGGTTTTGATCAGCAGTTTTACATAGTTGTCGTATGCTTCAATGCTTTCGAATGCATCGGGTATGCCGGTGCGCGGAAATTTGTCAAAAACCTTTGTGCGAAACGATTTGTACCCTGTTTTGCGGCCTTCCCAAAAGGGGGAGTTGGTGCTTAAGGCAAATACGTGGGGCAGAAAATAACGGGTAGAGTTGGCGATATGGTTGGCCATCTCGCGGCTTTCCATACCCACATGCACATGCAGGCCAAAAATGAGATTACTGCGGGCTGCTTCCTGCAGCTCGTTCACGATCTCATTATAGCGGATATGGTCGGTGATCAACTGACTTTCCCAATGGCTGAATGGGTGGGTGCCGGATGCTCCCATAGCCAGGCCCAGGCTGCCGGCAATATCGGAGATCGTTTTACGGAGTGTGCTTACATCGGCATGGGCTTCGTCTACATTGGCACAGATATCTGTACCAACTTCCACTACGGCCTGATGCATTTCGGCTTTCACCTTATCCTTGATCACTTTTTGTCCTTCCTGCACAATTTTCTGCTCGTGGCTCTTCAATTCACGGGTTGCCGGATCCAGTACCATGTACTCCTCTTCAACGCCCAGGGTAAAGCTTTTATAGTTTAATGTCATATTGATCGGTTACTTATTGTGGTTCTTTAAGGTTGCTTCGCCGGCGCTGATCAGGTCAGTGGATGGCGTTGTGAGCTGCGTTTTACATATTCGCCCCAGGTCAGGTTATCGCCGCCATTGTTGGCCAGTGCTTTTTCAATAGCATAATTGGCAGCGGTTTCCACTACCCATTCAAAATTTTCTTCACCCACACTGGCAAGATCGGCATCGGGAGCAGGGTTGCAGAAATCGATGGCATAGGGAATACCATCGCGTATTGCCAGTTCCACTGTATTAAAATCATAACCCAGGTACTGATTGATGCGGAGTACAATATCTGTCATTTGTTGCAGGCGCTCGGGAGAGGGTTTGAAATCGGCCACATACCGCAGGTGATGCGGATTGCGAGGCTCGTAGGGCATGATGCGTACATGTTTGCCGCCTATGCAATAACAGCGGTAATATTCATCAAACACGATTTCTTCCTGCAGCAGCATCACCAGTTGCCCAGTTTCGCTGTGTTTTTGGAAAAACTCTTCTGCATTGCGGAGCTTATATACATGCTTCCAGCCGCCGCCGGCAAAGGGCTTCATATAAGCTGGAAAGCCCACATAGTTGAAAATCGATTCCCAGTCGAGGGGGAACGCAAGGTTGCTGAAGGATTCATCGGATGTGTCATCGGGCAGATCGCGGCTGGGCAGGATCGCTGTTTTGGGAACAGGTACGCCCACTTTTGTCATCAGGCAGTTATTGAAATATTTATCATCTGCGCTCCACCAAAACGGGTTGTTGATAACTGCGGTGCCGGTAAGGGCGGCGTTTTTGAGCCAGGTACGGTAAAAGGGAACGTCCTGCGAAATACGGTCGATAATGACGGCATAACCACTGGGCTCGCCCTGCATGGCTTTGTCAATACGTACGGGTTCAGCTGTAATGCCAGGAATATTTTTGCTGTTGACCCGGCTCACAAAGGCTTCGGGAAAAGAGCGTTCTTTACCATGGAGAATGCCAATCTTTTTCATAAACAAGTTTTTTGGATAGATAAAAGGTGCCTTTGCTGTTGCGAAAGGGGCTGTACCAAATTTATTTTTTCAGGATCACATAAACAAATTAACTATTGGGTAAGGAGGGAAAGAAAAATGAACTGTTTAAGGTAATGAAAGAAATGCAGAAAAAATCAGGTGGTGACTTAATTAGAAAGGCGGGATGGATTTGTCTGCATATATCTGTGCCTCCCGGGGGAAATTGTGCCCGCAGACGACAGCCGATAAAAAACCGTGGGGGCTGAATCATGCTGAAATCTGCAGGGAAGTACTTCTGAAAATAAGCTCCCGAAACATTTTTGTAAACGCAGCGATTTATCGTTGAATCCTTATTTTTGAATCCATGCAACTGCTCAATGTGCCAGGACTGATGATTGAAAACTGCCAGCTGGAATCGCTGTATCTGCAGCGTACTGTGGAAATCGACTTTTATTTGCCCACTCACGTAACTCATCCCGAAGAGATGAGCCTGCTGATCCTCAATGATGGACAGAATATGGAGGAAATGGGGTTTGCCGGTATTTTATCTGAACTCTATACTGCAGGAGCCATCAGGCCCCTGTTTTGTGCTGCCGTTCATGCGGGTACTGACCGTAAGATGGAGTATGGCATCTCGGGTCATCCCGATTACCTGGGCCGCGGCGCTTATGCCGGTCAGTATACTTCCTTTATACTGGAAGAACTGCTTCCGCACATCCGGAAGACCTATGCTATCCGGTCCTTTGCCGGGCAGGCTTTTGCCGGTTTTTCGCTCGGGGGATTGATGGCGCTGGATATAGTATGGAATCACCCGGCCTTATTTACAAAAGCGGGCGTTTTTTCGGGATCGCTGTGGTGGCGCAGCATTGATCAGGACCAGGCAGCGTACGATGATCAGCAGCACCGGATTATGCACCAGGTCATCCGGCAGGGTGATTATCACCCCGGGCAACGTTTCTTTTTTCAGAGCGGCAACATGGATGAAACCAATGACCGCAATAATAATGGTATTATTGATTCAATCGATGATACCCTCGATCTCATGCAGGAACTGGTCAATAAAGGATATGACCGGGAAAAGGACATATATTATCTCGAAATGGCCGATGGCCGTCATGATATACCTACCTGGGGCAGGGCTATGCCTGTTTTTCTGAAATGGGGATGGGGGATTTAATTGCCCCGGATGCGGCGTAGCATAGCGCGGGCTGTGCGGGCATTCCAGCCGGCAAATCTTCCCCGCTGCACCACCAGGCTATTGGCTTCGGGATGTGTAAGGAAATAATGAAATACAAAGCGGTTGCCGGCATTTTGCCAGCCGGTAATCTGTCCAAAACGAAGATCATTAAAGACGAGGGTATCGCCCCATTGTTCCACCGTATAAAACTGTTGCGAAAAGCGGATCAGCCGTTGCATATCTTCTGTGTTGCGCAGCGGATCGAGCCAGGCATCATTGCGGGGGAAAAAATGAAAATCAATTTCTTTTTTACTGTCAAATACGGAGCGGTAACCAACGTGATAACCGCTATCGTTACCGGCTACCACATACCAGAGCCAGTTGTTGAGTGGAGTAGGAGTGGTGAAATAGCGGGTATGGGGAATCTGCTGCTGCGCAAGTATTTGTTTTACATCGCGGTTGATCTGCCATTTATTATAGCTGCAATAGGTGAGGTACAGCAGCGGAACGAAGAGGCCCAGGCGCCACCAGAAAGTGCGGTGCCGGGCTTCTGCTTTTTTAATCAGTAAGACTACCAGGGCAATACCGGGCCAGATAGAGAAGAAGGGATCGGCAACATACAGGGCATTGAAAGAAAAACGATGATGGCTGAACGGCTCAAACCATCCCACGCCGTAGTTATTGAACCCGTCGAGTAGCAGGTGCACGAATATTTCTATACAGAAAAACAAGATCCATTTGCGAAATGGTACTGCCCAGTTGCGGTGAATGCGGGCAGCCAGTAAGGCCAGTGCGGGGCCTATAAGCATACCAAAGAGGATAGAATGGGTGAAGCCGCGGTGGCCCAGCAGTTCTTCGGGCAAGTCCATCCATGCACCGGCAATAAAGTCAATATCAGGCGCACTTTGTGCCAATGCACCCCACAGCATAGCTTTTTTGCCAAATCCTTTTTCAAAAAAAGCTTCGCCGATACAGGCGCCCAGGGCGATATGAGTAATGGAATCCAAGCGGGAGTAAAGATAGTATAATGAAGATGATTTGAAGATGAGATGATTTGAGGGTTTGAAAATGGAGGAAGGGGAGTATATTAAATTATATGTTGTATGTGTTGAGTGCGCAGAACCTTTACATCGCTTAATGGTTTTCAATCAGCCTATCACTGCTGATGGGAAAGTAAGAACGTCAAGAGTGCGTTGGCCTAAGTGGAATCTTCAAATTTTCAAATCATCTCATCTTCAAATTTGTTTGCTGTCGTTTGTTCGTGTTTATCCCGAAATCAATCGCTTTTATAATATGAAAAAAATACGGGTGGTGGTGAACTCTATATTGCAGCGGCTTTTGACAGATGCGATTTAGTGCGAGCCTTTTTTCTCATGTGATAGATACGGGGAGGGTCTCTACTTTCCCCTCTGTTTACAGTCAGCGTATGGCTGTAAAAATGTTGTGATCTGTTTCTTGTAAATACCCGGGGGCGGTTTCTACCGTCCCTTTTACACAGAAATGATGATAGTAACATATAAGGCAAAAAAATGGGAAAAAAGAACCTTCATCAGAAAACTGACGGGGAATATGGAGTAAATCAGCAGGTTGAAAACAGGCCGCTTATCTTTTCATCATAAACCTTATTCTTCTTCTTATGCGACCCGATTATCCGCATAAATATTATCCCGACAACCGGTTCCGACTTATTTTTTTGATGAATGTGATTGCATTTGATTATGGCGCTGCACAAAAAAAACTGGCAGGAAGCAGTGGGGTTGAAGTCAGTCTTCGATACCCGATTCATTTCTTTTCCTGTTGTATATCCGCAATGGAAATTTTTCTTAACAAGTTTAGCACTATTTGTCTGGCGAAAAAAAAAGTGTCATCCGCAGATGTTTAAAACCTGCTTACAACCCGTCAAGATAAATGTGCAACCCGATTACGGTAGCGATTGTGCCAAGAGGTATAAGTGCCGAAAGGGAATCGCCTGTTTATTCAATCGCTATTTACTGGAAAAATGTGCTGAACCCGCTATTGCCGGTAAGCAAAAGAATTGTGATGCCTGCCGGTATTGTGATTCTATTGAAAACGCTTAGATCAGAATGTTATGCCTGCTCAACCTTTTTTCTTTATTCGTGTTGGTCGTAAGCATGTAAAGCTTACTTATAGTGAAGTGGTGTATATAGAGTCACTGGCCAATTATGTAAAAATACATACAGAAACCAGTCCCTACCTTACACCCATGACCATGAAGCAGCTTATCCGTTTGCTGCCTCCGGATATGTTCTGTCGTGTCAACCGGAGTATAATAGTACCCATCAACCGGATACTCTCCTTCGATAAAGATGGAGTAATTCTCAAAGGCATGAAGTTCGCCTTTGGCGAAGGGTATAAAAAAGAGCTGGAAGCCCGCATTCATATTATTTCACAGGAGCAGAATAATCCGCCACCCATGAAGGTCTGTCCTGATGGGTTACAACCCGGATAAATTACTGGGTTAAGGTCTGGTAGTGCGATGGGAGGGGGTGGCCGCAATTGCCGGCTGCCCCTTGTTTTATCAGCAATTATTTTTTTTCATGCTTGCTTGTGGTGTATTCATGCAGCTATTTGATCCGTTGACGCATGTTGATAGTTACGCTGGCGGAAATCTTTCTAATTTATGCCAACGTAACCAACTAACGCCAAAACCAACATGAATCCGATCCGCTTACTGCTGGTAGATCCTCACCAGCTATTGCTTGATGCATGGTCTCATTTTTTCGCTTCCGTTAAAGGGTTTGATATAATCGGTAAAGCTACCGGCGTAGCACAGGCCCTGCATTTTCTTGATACCAGCGATGCCGATGTGGTGATGATGGAAATGCCTGTCGATCCCGCCCAGGGCCTGGAAGATATCCGCCAGTTCAGAGCAGGATATGACCGGGCAGCCCTGGTCGCTCTTTCCCCTTATCATACGGTTGCCTATGCCAAAAGTATTTTACAGGCCGGCGCCCGCGCATTTATTACCAAAAATTCGCCTCAGGAAGAGTTGCTCGAAGCACTTCGGCAGGTGTATGCCGGACAGAAATATATATGCCGGGAAATAAAGGATCGCCTTACCCGGGAGCAGCTTTCGGGCGATGATCCGTTTATTCCTTTACTACAAACACTTTCCAAAAGGGAAAAACAGGTGGTAGCAATGGTAAGGCAGGGGCTCTCTTCGCGCGAAATTGCTGAGTTGCTGGAAGTGAGCGCGAAAACAATTGAAGTACACCGCTACCGCATACTGCAAAAGACCGGTATGCCCAACACGGCCGCACTTGTTCACCTGTTTAGCTCACGTGGCTGGTAGTTTCCTTTGCGTCTCTGTGTTCATCCTTATATCCATAGCGTTGATGGATTAGTACTGCAACCAATACAGGCAGGCTGTAGCTTGCGGGTATAAGTTTAGTCGGTATTCATCAACCATTCTTTCTCATGACAGTTATCTGGCTGTGCGGAGGGGATATTCATCCCCTCCTTATTCATTCAGGGGAAACAGGCCGTTTCTGATGGCGTAGATGACAACGCCGATCGAATTGCGCGAACGGGTTTTTTCATGCAGGCTAAGCCGGTATGATTCGATAGTTCGGATACTCAGATTCAGTGCACCCGCTATTTCGCGGGTCGTATATTGTTCACAGATGAGTTGAAGGATCTCTTTTTCCCGCGCACTAAACCTTACGCTGAGTTGTTTTTTCTGTAACTGAAACTTGTTTTTGCCGATCAGGCGAGCCAGCTTTTCACCGGTGGCGGGTGAGTAATAGGTGCCGCCATCAAATACGGTACGGATAGCCTGCAGCAATTCGGTACGGTTAGTATTCTTAAGTAAATAACCTTTAGCCCCGGCTTCCAGCATGTCTGCAATCAGGTGATCATCGCTGAACATAGATAAAGCAATCACATCCACGTCGGGATAATGGGTGCGCAACTGACGGCAGAGCTCAATACCATCTGTATCGGGCATTTTGATGTCGGTTATCACGATGTTGGGATGCAGTTCTTCCACCCGCTGAATGAGTTCGCGTCCGTTGGCGGCTTCGCCTACCAGCAGGGCATCGCGCTGATCCCTGAGCAGTAACCTGAAACCATCTCTGAAAATAGCATGATCGTCGGCTATCATTACTTTAATTGGCATGCATTTGATTTTTTTGTATCGTGATTAGTTCGTTTTTCAGTGGAATATCAAACATCAGCGAAGTGCCTTTTCCGATGCCTGTTTCGATCTGCAATTGTCCGCCTGTAAGCTCAGTGCGGTTGCGCAGGCTTTTTAATCCGATCCCTTTCCCAACTGCCTGTTGCAGGTCAAAACCCCGTCCATTATCCCGGCAACTGATTACGAGTTTTGATTCTCTTTTGGTGATGCTGATGCTGAGCCGGGTGGCTCCGGCATGTTTGATACAGTTGTGAATCACTTCCTGCAATACCCTGTAAAGGTGAACGGATGTCTGATAAGGCAGTTCTATGACTGCTGATGTAGTAAATGAAATCTGTAAATGACTGTGTCTTTCGGTGTCGGCAACCAGTTCCTGCAGCGCAGTGGTTAAACCTTTACGTTGAAGCGCCAGTGGCATAAGATTGCCGGCAATAGCACGCAGGCGCACAATTACTTCATCTATCTGGGCGCTGGCCAGAGCAAGGTCTTCATTTTCGCCCCGTGCATGATCGATCCTGAACCGGATAGCGGAAAGCAGGGGCCCCAGTTCATCATGAAGATCGGCGGCTGTGCGGCTGCGTTCCTGTTCCAGTGTAGCCATTTCCGTCAGCAGCAATTGCTGATGCAGGGCCTGCGTACGGCGTTGCTGACGCATAATAGACCATATAAAATAACCAATGATTACCGCAAGCACAATTGCAGTGATGATAATAGCTGTAAATAATTTGACTTCGTGTGTATCCATACTGAAAGGATAAATACAGGGATGAGATGAGTACCTGCTGCCGGCCGAAACAATGGTATCAGGGAGATGGCGATAAACAGGAGCCCTTGGCAGACAGATGCACGGGTGAGAAAAACGTTTTACAGATCATGACAGACGGATAAGGTAATGAATAAGCGTTTCGGTAAGAGTTAACACTGGCCTTTGGCAATTTGAGGCATTCCTTTGAAATAAAAAACCGTGTTTACACGGGTTGTTTGGAATAAAAGAATACCCCAGTTTTGCGATAGTTTGTAACTATTAACCTGAACCTTATTCCTGAAAGTTTCCCGGCAAGAGTGGCCGGGATTTTTTTTTCTTATCCTCTCTTCTTTTTATCTGCGGCAATTACGGAAGCTCTTTCCGTACAAATACCCCATAGTGCGGAGTCTCGATCGCTCAATTTGGCAGCACACAATTTTTTTCAATCCAAAATCATCTTTGTATGAGTAACACAGAATTGTTGCCGGGCCACAATCATTTTATTTCGCTGGCTACCGCCCAGGCCATGACAGCCCGTTTCCGCGCAGAAAAAGAAAACATACTGGCTCCTGCGTACCGGGGACAAAACATTCTTTCTATCTGCGAGACCTTTAACCGTGCGCCATTTGACAGCGTGCTGGCTGAAGAAGGTTGTGTGGGATTGCGTATTTACTTCGGCATGGAAGAAGATTTGAAAGTAAAAGTTATTATTGTGGGCGTAGACGCCGATAATAAAGACATTTTACCTTCGCAGTCGGCACAGCGTTCTGCAGATGATCCTGACACGGGTATTATTGAATTGGGACGCCCCTGTCCGGATTTCTGTCCGAATCCTCCGCTTTGAGACAGTTAACTGTTTTTTATGCACTTGCAATTTTCTCTTATAGATGCGTTTAGTTTTTCTATCCTGATTGCAGCTGCAATAGGTTGGGTGCGTTATCGAAAGATACACCCAACCTATCATCCCTTTATTTATCTCTGCTGGCTGGGATTGCTGAACGAACTCATTAGTTATATCCTTATTTATAACGGCTACTCCAATGCTGTAAATGGCAACCTGTTTGTACTGGGCGAAGTATTTCTGATAACCTGGCAATTGCGTAACTGGAACGGCATTCATTATTTTAAAGGCTTCTATACAGTATTCCTCCTGCTTTGTATAGCGTTTTGGGCGTTTGAAATGTTTTTGGTGCCCGCATGGAATCAAAGCATTACCGGTTTCCGTATTTTTTATTCCTTTGTTCTGGTGATCATGAGTATTGAATGCCTGAATAAGCAACTGAGTACAGAGCGTGGCAGGTTATTGAAAAATCCGGTTGTACTTATTTGCCTGGCTTTTATTCTATATTTCACCTATACGGTGATCGTCGGTGTATTCTGGATCTATGGCTTTGGCGGGAGTGCCGATTTCAGACGCGGTATGGTATGGATCCTGATATACATTAATGTGCTTTGTAACCTTATCTATGCTCTGGCTATATTATGGATGCCCGCGAAACTCCGCTTTACCTTGCCGTTTTAATTACCGCATTGCTGGTATTAATTCTCGTTATTTCATTTGCCTGTTTGTGTATCTGGTTTCAGCAGCGTACCATCCGTTCGTACCGCAAACGTGTATGGGGTGAAATGAGCCTGTTGCACCAGGAGCGTCAGCGTATTTCTGCCGATCTGCATGATGAGCTGGGAGCGCTCACTGCAGGTATCCGCATGAGCCTGCACAGCATTCGGCCGGCATCGGAACGTGATGCACAGACCCTCGACCGGGTACAGGCGCATTTGCTTACCCTGTTGCAGCGCATGACAGAAATTGCAGGCGACCTGCTACCGGGCTTGTTGCAGGAGAAAGGACTATCTGCTGCATTGCAGGCGGCAATTGATACCTACAATAACCAGGGCATATTGCGGGTGCAGCTGGATGCGGGTCCACTACCGGGTTTGCCGGAAGGGACGAGCCTGCATCTGTACCGCATCACCCATGAGATTATTTCCAATACCCTCCGCCATGCGCAGGCACAGCAACTGACTATCCGCTTACAGCGAACCGGCTCACAGCTGGTATTACAGGCGGGTGATGACGGACAGGGTTTCGATGCAAAAAAAGCGTTTTGCAAAAAAACAGGCCGGGGACTTCATAATCTCATAAACCGGGCAGCATTGCTGGGCGGAAGTCTCACCCTCGATACGGCTCCGGGGCGCGGCACCCGCTACCTGCTCATAATCCCTTTATAACCTATGGCTATTATTCTAAACCGGCCGGTAAAGATTGTGATAGCAGATGATCATGAAGTGGTAAGAGAAGGGTTTCAGGCCATGATGACCGGCCATGCTGCCGTGACACTGACCGGTGTGGCCGCTAATGGCCGCGAACTGCTGAAACTGGTCGGTGCTCAGGAGCCTGATGTAGTGATTACCGATATCAGGATGCCGGTTATGGACGGAATCGCCGCCACGCGTGAGCTGATTGCCAGCCGGCCGGCTACGGGTGTTATAGCCTTTACCATGTATGGCGAAGAACCACTGATTGTAGATATGCTGGAAGCAGGGGCGCGTGGTTTTTTACTCAAAAGCGCCTCCAAACTGGAGGTACTGGAAGCAATACGTACCGTTTGCCATGGCCGCACCTATTACTGCAGCGATACCAGTCAGCAGATGACCCGTATCCTGGCCAACAGCAATCTCGTACGGCGCAAACAAATCGTAAAGCCTGTATTTTCTGAACGTGAGATCAGTATCATCCGGCTAATATGTGGCGGTCTGTCAAATAAAGAAATAGCCGCACGCCTGGCAGTGAGTGTGCGGACCATCGAAGGTCACCGCGAACGAATCCAGGAAAAAATGGAAAGTCACAATACTGCCGGCATAGTGGTATATGCCATTCGCGAAGGCATCTATCAGCTATGATCATATACCGGCAAAGAGAAAGCCACTGTGGGATGACAGTGGCTCTAAACTCGTACAACAGTAAACCTTAAATCTAAAACAAAGAAGTTGACTGATATTGGATTTTACTTCCGGACTAACCGGTGGTTTTTTTGGATCGTTGGATTTTTGGTTTTTTCGGATTGATATTGGATCTATGTCTTTCGCCTGGATATTGGATAGATTGATAGTGTGTATCAATCAACTTCTGATACAAACATACAACCGCTACTCAGGCCCTGCAAGAGAAAATCTACCCGATATAGTAACGGAAATTACGGTGGGCTTTTGCGGGAAACTACATAATCTACTTACTGTCAGCCGTTTTTAAGTGTTTTTTCGACCTTTTAGCCAGTGAAACCCGGTAGCTCAGAAGAGCTTCAACCCAATACCAGCCTGTATACCCTGTACCGACCACCTATGCACGCCGGTGATATTGTTTACATCACTCAGGCCATACTTATACCGCACATAAAAATGAACCGGCCTGAGTTGTATTTCGGTTCCCAGCACAGCTGTGCGGCCCGAGTTGCGAAATATCCGTTGCGTACTTTTCAGCAGTTTGGAGTCTTCTTCGGATACAAAAGAAAATTCCATGCCTGCCTGTAGTCCCAGTTTGGGCAGCAACTGGTATTGCAGCAATACAGGTATGTGCAGACTCGACAGATAAACATCTGCATTGTAGCCCGAAGACCTGACCTGGTTTACATAATAGACAGTAAAATTGTCTGCTGCACGGAAATGTTCAAAACTATAATAAAGCCCGGGTCTTACCGACCAGCGGCCACCAATTCCATACCGCACCCAGGCTCCCAGTTCGTATCCCTGTCTTAGCGAAGCATCCATGCCATTGCCTTTGATGCGGCTGAATAACAGCGAGGATTCGATACCAGCGGATACTTTTTGCGACAACGCCGGCCCACTGCTTAATAACAACAATACAGAATAGAATACTCCCCTCATTTTTCAATTTTCGCGCAAACTATTCCTTCGTTGCGCTAAGAAAATGTTAGGGTCGACAGATCAGTTGCTGGCATCGATGGATGAGGTAAAAAGTATAAAAGTATAAAAAGTATAAAAGTATAAAGGGTATAAAGAGTATTCTTACTGTCAACTGTCAACTGTCAACTGTCCACTG
>JAGODE010000106.1 GCA_017998385.1 Chitinophagaceae bacterium
TATTTGTACAGGATCTGACGGGGCAGGGGTATGATCTGTTGAGAATGGGGAGAGAAAGTGAAGCGCAGGTTCAAAACGTGGTAAATGATTTCGAAATTCTTGAAAGCCGGCTGGATACGGTTTCTGTGATTCCCTATTATTCGCTTAAGTTTAAAGGGCGACAGGGGAAATTTCTATTGATTACCTCTCAGCGGTATTATTTAAAAGGAAATACCGGCTTCGCACTGACTTTTACGATGGAGGCAGCAAATGAACAAAAATATCGGGCGCTTTCAAAACAACTGATGGACTCTTTCAGATTCAGATAGCAGAACAGCAGATGGTTGTTTTCATGTAAAATAATTATGTCAAAATCAAAAAGAAGGAAACGGATAGCAATAGGGCTGGGGGTGTTAGCAGCATTGCTCATCGTTGCCGTTCTAATTCTTTTCTACTACCAGACGGAAGTAACGGATAATACCGATACCTATACTTATGAGCTTCCTTATGCAAAAGGCACCAGCCACCAGGTAGTACAGGGTTATGGTGGTCTTTTTTCGCATCAGCATATAGCTGCGCTGGACTTTGAAATGCCTGTGGGTACACCTGTTTATGCTGCGAGGGGCGGAACGATATACAGCTACAGCGACAATAGTGACGAAGGCGGGTTTACAGCGGGCTATAAGAATAAAGCCAATTATATTATCATCCGGCACGACGATGGCAGCTTTGGCTGTTACTGGCATCTGCAAAAGCATGGCGTGCTGATCCGGAAAGGTCGTGTAGGTAAAGGTCAGCAAATCGGTTTTAGCGGAGCTACCGGACAGGTGGTGAGACCGCACCTGCATTTTTCAGTGAAGAAAAAACTCACCTATGATCAGGATTCCTTTGTACAAACTAAATTCAATACAACAAAAGGAATATGTATATTGAAGAACCGCAGCAGTTATGAACGGCCGGCGGAATAATTTTTTAAAAGCATATATGATATTAAGAGTAGCAAGACATACCAGCGATCTGCAACGGATCATTCAGTTTTATACAGAAATATTACAGCTGAAAGTACTCGGCGGCTTCAATGGACATGAGGGTTATGACGGTGTGTTTCTGGGTATGGAAGGGCTGCCCTGGCACCTGGAGTTTACCAGCTCGGCAGAAAAAGCCGACCACCGGTTTGATGAAGACGATCTGCTTGTTTTTTATCCCACTACACAACAGGAATTTGAACGTATACTGAATAGTGTAGTAGCCAATCAGGTGGAAGTGGTAAAGCCAAAAAATCCCTACTGGGTCAGTAATGGAGTACTAATTAAAGACCCCGATGGGCATGGCGTAATTATTAGCGGGCTGCAAGTCGGCGGCGGGGGGCATTGATTATAATTATGGAAGAGTCCTATACCTATCTCTGCAGCAAATGCGGAAGAGAACATGCGGGCTGGCCTGCTCTTGCTTATTTGGCTCCGGTATTGTATGACAATCTTAGTGAAGAAGAAAAGCAGGAAATAGGAGAACTTGATAGTGATTTTTGTATGATCCGGCATGAAGATCAAACGGATCGTTTTATACGATGTACATTAACACAGAAAGTGACCGATCATTGCGAAAATCTGGAGTATGGACTTTGGGTTTATAAAAGGAGTGCTTTTTTCGGTAAAGAATTCATCGGTTCGGGAATTCCCTGCCGCACAATACCGGGTGCGTGTTTACTTCAATCCCGATAGGTGGCACTCCTCCGAAATAAATAGTTCTGAATGGATAAACTTCAGGGTGGAATAAAGACTTTATAAGCTGATATCCCTTTGACCTTTTCCCCTCTACCTTCAACCTTATTAAACTAAAAGGCCCGCGCAGCGGGCCTTTTAGTTTAATAATCCGTTTACCGTTTTTATCCGTGCAGATCAAAGCGGTCCAGTTCCATCACTTTGGTCCAGGCTGCTACAAAATCATTCACGAACTTCTCATTTGCATCGGCGCTGCCATATACTTCGGCCAGGGCACGCAGCTCTGAGTTGGAGCCAAATACCAGGTCGGCACGGGTAGCGGTCCATTTTACATCACCGGTATTGCGGTCGCGGCCTTCGAAGATTTCCTTGTGCTCAGATACGGCTTTCCACGTGGTGCTCATATCCAGCAGGTTTACAAAGAAATCGTTGGTCAGCACTTCCGGACGACTGGTGAATACACCATGTTTGGATCCATCGTAGTTCGTATTCAGCACGCGCATACCACCGATGAGCACGGTCAGTTCCGGTGCCGTCAGTGTCAGCAGTTGTGCTTTATCGATCAGCAGTTCTTCTGTCGAAATGCTGAATTTCGCTTTCAGGTAATTGCGGAAACCGTCGGCAGCGGGTTCCAGTACAGCAAATGATTCTACATCTGTTTGCTCCTGCGAGGCATCTGCGCGGCCGGGAGTGAAGGGCACTGTGATGTTGTGTCCGGCATCTTTGGCAGCTTTTTCCACAGCGGCAGCACCAGCGAGTACGATCAGGTCGGCCAGTGATATTTTCTTACCAGCAGTCTGTGCCTTGTTGAATTCGGCCTGTATGCCTTCGAGTGTTTCGAGGACCTTGCCCAGTTGTGCAGGGTTGTTGACAGCCCAGAATTTTTGCGGAGCCAGGCGGATGCGTGCACCATTGGCACCACCACGTTTATCTGATCCGCGGAAGGTAGAAGCTGAAGCCCAGGCGGTCGATACCAGTTCGCCTATAGTAAGGCCGGAAGCCAGGACTTTGGCTTTGAGTGCAGCTATATCACCGGCGTCTACCAGTGCATGATCCACAGCGGGAATCGGATCCTGCCAGATCAGTTCTTCCTGCGGCACTTCGGGGCCCAGGTAGCGGGCACGGGGACCCATATCGCGGTGGGTGAGTTTGAACCAGGCGCGGGCAAAGGCATCGGCAAACTCATCGGGGTTTTCAAAAAACCGGCGGGAGATTTTTTCGTAAGCCGGGTCCATACGCAGAGCGATGTCGGTTGTAAGCATCCGGGGCTCCTGGCGTTTGTTCTTATCATGTGCATCGGGTACCGTGTTGGCACCGGCGCCATGTTTGGGTTTCCACTGGTGTGCACCGGCCGGGCTCTTGGTCAGTTCCCATTCGTAGCCAAACAGGTTCCAGAAGAAGTTATTGCTCCATTTGGTGGGCGTGGTGGTCCAGGTTACTTCCAGTCCGCTGGTGATGGTGTCGTTGCCAACACCAGTGCCAAAGCTGTTGCGCCAGCCGAGGCCCTGCTCTTCGATAGGAGCAGCTTCGGGATCGGGGCCTACATGCGATGCAGGAGCGGCGCCGTGTGTTTTACCAAAGGTGTGACCGCCGGCAATCAGTGCCACCGTTTCTTCATCGTCCATCGCCATGCGCTTGAAAGTCTCGCGGATGTCGCGCGCAGCAGCAATGGGGTCGGGGTTACCTTCCGGACCTTCAGGGTTTACATAGATAAGGCCCATTTGCACGGCAGCCAGGGGATTTTCGAGGTCACGCTCACCGGAGTAACGTTTGTCGCCACCCAGCCAGGTAGTTTCTGCACCCCAGTATACATCCTGCTCAGGTTCCCATACGTCTTCACGGCCACCGGCAAAGCCAAAGGTTTTGAAACCCATTGACTCCAGCGCTACGTTACCGGTCAGGATCATCAGGTCGGCCCAGGAAATTTTACGGCCATATTTCTGTTTGATAGGCCACAGCAGCCGGCGGGCCTTGTCGAGGCTCACGTTGTCGGGCCAGCTGTTGAGAGGAGCAAAGCGTTGCTGACCGGCGCCTGCACCACCGCGGCCATCACCGGTGCGGTAAGTACCGGCACTGTGCCAGGCCATACGGATAAAGAGCGGACCGTAATGACCAAAGTCGGCAGGCCACCAGGGTTGCGAGTCGGTCATAAGCGCCTGCAGATCCTTTTTCACCGCTGCCAGGTCAAGGCTTTTAAATTCTTCGGCATAGTTGAATTGCTCACCCATGGGATTGCTCAGCGAAGAATGCTGGCGGAGGATGCCCAGTTTAAGCTGGTTGGGCCACCAGTCGCGGTTTTGCGTGCCATTGCCAGCCACGCTGTGTTTTTGTGTGGCTCCGTGAAACGGGCACTTGCTGATGTCTCCTGCGTTTTTTTCCATTGTTAATAGATTTTCTTAAGTGGATCAATTTTATCACCAGTTGTCTTCCATGTAGGCATAAAAGACATCTATGTAGTTTATTATCAATATCAATGCAACTATTTTGCTGCGTTGCAAATTTGTGACAGTTTGGGTAATAAACCTAATTGATTAAATTGATAGAGATATAGATGGAATCTATAAGGTTGAAGGTGAAGGGTATAAGGGTTTAAAGGTTTAAAAGTATAAAGGTGGTTGCATGAAGGGGTGGAAGCTAAAAGACGGAAGGTGAAAGCTGGGGTTTAAAGGGTTTAAAGAGTTTAAGGGTTTAAAAGTATAAAGGTCGTTGCATGAGGGTGGAAGGTAAAAGGCGGAAGGAGAAAGCTTGAGGGAAGGGAGAAAGGTATGATCGGAACTGTAGTAGACCGATCGGGCCGCGAAGCGGCCCGATCGATTCCGGCAACAGGCTACTTACTAAATAAGCAGCATTTCGCAGGAAGCTTTCCCGTACCTGCTCGATCAGTCCGAAATATCGGACTGCTTCGCGTACCGAAACTTTGGTATGATCGGTGTTATAAAGGATTTATACATTTTATAAGCGGCTATTTAATACAATAGGCGCGTTCAGTCTGATCTATCTGGCCTGACTGGGAGTTTTGCTAGCATACTTTCGGGTATTACACTGAATCTGTGTTAATGAAAACTAGAATGATATACGTTTTTCTGAACGAGAAATACGAGATGCAATTTTAATAAACTCAGCTTCGTTGTAGTTTGCTGTTTTCACTGGTAAGTACTTTTTTAATAGCTTAGTTCCGATGGTTTGCTATCGTCTTAACTATCTTATTGTATTGCTGGCTCTGTTTTCATGTGGTCATAAGCCTGATCAGGCCAGTATAGATGCTGTAAAAGCTACCGCCGTTATGCCTATGGATAAGGATGCGGTTGTCTACGACTTTATTAAAATGGTGATAGCCGACCAGGAATTGGATAAGGCAAACTGGCTGAATCCGCTTCCTGCGGAATTTTCAGTTACCCGCTTAAACAAAATGCTGATCGATTCAGGCAACCGGCAGTCAGTTAAGACTTCGGCTGATCCGGGAAATATACAGGCTCAAACTCATTTTGGCCTGCCGCAATGCCTCCGGCAGGATGACATATTCTTCATTCAAAAACAGCTATCCGGGCATAACGGATTTCAATGGGATCATTTCCGGTTGGGTTTCGCCAGTCACCAGACCGGTCACTGGTATCAATTGTCTGTACCAGTCTTTTCACTTGATTCCACAAAAGCAATCGTCACCGTTCTGAACCTGTGCAAAGGGCTTTGCGGTCACGGGCAAACCATCGTTTATCAAAAGACAAACAATCAGTGGGCCCCGCTAGGCGCTGACCGCTGGTTTTATTAAGGCTATTGCTTCCTGATATATCCTATATACTTTTTTTGGGAGATTTCATAAGGTGAAAACACGGGTTGACAGTTTCTTATTCAGTATTAATTTTATTAGATAGAATGATTTAAATACGGCTCTTTAATGACAAGAGGTATTAAATCTTAAGACGTAAAATATTGATAAATGGAGATATTGCATTTGCCAGAGAGAGTTAAGAACATTATTGAATTAGGAGAAAGTCATTTTCGTGAATTCAAAACCTGTTTTGAAGGTGTTCCCTCAAATAAAGTGAAAAGAAATCCCAAGGATGTAGCCTTAGATATCGGCGAGACTCTTGTAGGCTTTGCAAATGCCGATGGAGGAGATTTACTTATTGGGGTTGAGGATGATGGTAGGATCACAGGATTGGATTATAATGATGATTCTATAGATAAATTATTGAATGCCTATAAAAGCAACGTTCATAAAGATACCCCTTTGCTAAATGTTCTTGCGAAGCAAATCGGTATTGACGATAAGAAAATATTGCTTTTTTCTGTAGATAAAAGCACAAAGTATATTCATTTGACAAGTGATGGGAGATGTCTACAAAGGTCAGACAAAGAGACTCTTCCTGTGGCTGTAGAACAACTAAAGTTTGAAAGGCAAGAGCAAATTTCAAGAGAATACGATCGATCTTTTGTTGATGGAGCGCAGTTGTCAGATCTTAATTTAGATTTGATTGTAAGAATAGGACAATTAGTATCTCCAGGTCTTTCTCCAGAAAAAATTTTACAAATACTAGGACTTGCTGAATATTCAAAGGGGTTAATTCAGTTACGAAAATCTGCTTTATTGCTTTTTGGGAACGATGTATATAAATGGCACCCTCGTTCGGAAGTTAGGGTTATGCGAGTAAAGGGGTTAGAATTGAAAACCGGTCATGACTATAATGTTTTATCAGATGAGACAGCCAAAGGAAATGTTCTTGAACTTTTGACGACATCTTGGGAGAAGTTGAGACCTCATCTTGTTGAGACTAAATTTTCTCCGGATGCTTTGTTTAAGCAACGTGTAATGTATCCAGAAGACGCTTGTAGAGAGGCATTGACGAATGCAATAGCGCATAGAGATTATAGCAACGAAGGTAGGAGTATTGAAATAAAAGTTTTTGACGATAGGATGGAAATTGTTTCTCCCGGTGGTTTATTATCTAACATTAAAATTTCAGATTTAACTAAGTTGACAGGTATTCATCAGTCAAGGAATTCTCTTATTGCCCGGGTCCTAAAAGAAATCGGTTACATGAGAGAAATGGGGGAGGGTATTAGAAGAATATTTTCGTTGATGAAGCAAAATGATCTTATGAACCCGGAATTGTCAAGTGATCAAAATATTTTTTCTATTATTCTACACAGTAAATCTGTGTTTAGTGAAGAGGATCAGCGATATGTTCAAGGTTTTGATTTTCTTAATTTATCAAGAGAGGAGATTTTAATTGTTTTATTAGGTAAAAACGGGGATTTATTATCACCTCAACAAATATATAACCATCTTGAGTTAGTGGATTGGGATGATTACAGGAAGATAATTGAAAAAGTTATGAGCAAAGGTATCTTGGTGAATACTCTTTCCGAGCAAAGGAAAAATTTATTGGCTAACTCTAAAAGTGTTTCGAAGAGAGATATTAAAAGACTAAAAGTACGAACTCCTTTAGAGTGTGAGGATGGTGTTAAACGTTTGTTTGAGGCACTTAAGATAATTGGATATTCTCCCAAAATCACTCGGCAGTATATAGAAGGGTTGCAAAAAAAGTTAGGTAAAGGCGCTATATATTATTTTTCAAATACACTTGATCTTTTGAAATCATTAAAAGCACTAAACTTGGTCGATAACTCAAGTGCACCTACTACGATACTGAGATCTATATGGGGCGAAAGCGTAAAAAATATACAAAGTAAAAAAACGATCAATGCTGACACAAAGGATATCTATATTGAAAATATTGATTACTACACTCAATCAGAAGAGCTAAGACGGTTATTTTCGACATTTGGAGAAGTTATAAAAATTACTCTACCTAGAGATTTTTACAGAGAAAGGGGGCGAGGTTTTGGATTTGTTACTTTAAAATCTCAAGAATCTGCAGAGAATGCCATCAGAACTTTGAACGGCTCAATTTTTAAGGATCGAATAATACGGCTTAATTGGGCTAGATAAGCATGCAGCCTCGTTTTTGGGATTTCTTTTATGACGCTTTTTAATAGAATTTAATGCCATCTCCAATATCTATATTAAACTATACTAGGGGAAGACTTAATTTTTAGAAGATACCTCACTCTCCCCCAAATCCCCTAATATTGTAACCGGTATAAGGCTTTAACTGGCGGCATTCTCCCAGAATGTACGCGCTATCAGATGTTAGTTTATTGGAGCACCGGGTTACATATCAGGAACAGGACTGGCTGGTGAGAGTGGCAGAAGGAGATCATCAGGCTTTTGCGGCACTGCTGCTGGAGTACCATCCCCTGGCATATCGTACCGCCCTCCGGCTCACCAACGATACCTGGCAGGCCGAAGATGTGGTACAGGAAGTTTTCCTCAAAGTTTGGTTGAAACGCAGTACACTGCCACAGATTGAAAACTTTCGCGCCTGGCTGGTTACCATTACCACACACGTCATATACGATATGCTCCGCAAGCAGCACGCGGAGAAAGGCCACCTGGCCAGCTGGATCAAAGAGCTGGAGCCCCTGCAGCAGCTTAGTCAGCAGACGACGGGCGAAGTCAATGCCTTTGAAGAGCTCGTAAGCCAGGCAGTAGAACGGCTCAGCCCCAAACAGCGACAGGCTTTTTCCCTGATAAAAAAAGAAGGATACAGCCGCGAGGAAGCGGCCAGGCTCATGCAGGTTTCGCCCGAAACCGTCAAGAGCCACCTGGATATGGCCATGCGCAGCATCCGCGCCTATTGCATCAGCCGCATCGGGCTGGGTGTGCTGTTGCTGACATTGGCCATTGCCCGCCAAAAATATTTTTAGCTGCCTCCCCCAAACCGGATTTGAGTTTCGTCAATAGCCATAAGGAATGACAGGTTCCCCCAATCTATGACGGAATCATTACAGGAATTATATAATGCCTGGTTGCAGGGCAATGCCAGTGAAGCGGAACGGCAGGAACTCATGCGCCAGCTGGCTCTTCCGGAGCATAAGGAGCTGGCGCTGGCATTGATCGGTCAGGCCATTGAATCAGACGAATTAAATACAGCAGATGGACCGGTGCTTTCTGCCGACCGGCTCGATCTGTTGCTTCAGAGTATTGTCAGTGTTGATGCAGTGCAGGAGCCGCCAGCGTCTGCTGAGGGCTCGCCTGTGCGTTTTCTCCGGCGCCCATGGCTTCGTTATGCAGCCGCCATCTTGCTGCTACTGGGGCTGGGCGCTTTTTATTATTTCTTTTTAACGCCTGCCGGCAAAAGCAATACGCCTCCGGTTGATCTGGCTTCCATCGCGCCGGGCAGGGATCGCGCTATACTCACCCTCTCCAATGGCAGCACCATCCTGCTGGATAGCGCTGGTAGTGGCACCCTGGCACAGGAAGGCGATGTGCTGATCTCCAAAACCGGGAATGGTGCCATCGTATATGATGCACATGCCGAGAATGATGGTGAGGTGCTGATGAATAGTATGTCCACTCCGCGGGGCGGTCAGTACCAGCTCACGCTGCCCGATGGCACACGCGTATGGCTCAATGCCGCCAGCTCCATTCGTTTTCCCGCAGCCTTTACGGGTGATAAGCGGGTGGTGGAAATGACCGGCGAGGCCTATTTCGAAGTAAAAAAAGATAAGAGCAAGCCCTTTTATGTAAGGATCAACAACCAGGCAGAAGTGGAAGTGACGGGTACCAGCTTTAATATTAATGCCTATGACGATGAGCCGAATATCAATACCACTCTTGTAGAGGGCTCGGTGAATATGTGGGCCGGACTGCAGGAAAGGGGAAAAAGCGGTGAGGTATCCCTCGTACCCGGACAGCAGGGACGGATGTCGCATACAACATCGTCCGCTATTGCGGTCAGCAAAGGTGATGTGGAGAAAGCCACTGCCTGGAAAAACGGCACATTCAATTTCGAAGGCTCCTCGCTTAAAGATGCCATGCGGCAGCTGGCGCGCTGGTATGATATAGAAGTGGTGTATGATGACGGGCTGCTGAAAAAAGGCATCCAGCACTCCACCCTGGTAGGAGGCATCAGCCGCGATCTGCGCCTGGCCGATGTGCTGGAAGTACTGAGTGTGCTGGGGCTGCATTTCAGAATGGAAGAGGGCAGGAGACTGGTATTATTACCCTGATATAATCCGGAGCAGGGTGTAGCTGCTTCGGTAACTATAAAAATTTTGTCCGGAAAAAAAACAGGAAGTGTGGGTGACACTTCCTGCAAAAAAGTCTGGATGAATCGAAAACACAGTTAGGAATCATTCTCAAATCAACCAAAACTGCATCAAAACTATGCAAAAAACTGCTTACGGATTATGGAAATCCGTACGAAGGCTTACGTCGCTTTTCCTGACGCTGTCCTTCATGACGGTGTACGCAAATAACGGTGCTTCGCAAACCGTGACGTACACAGGAAAAAAAGTTCCGCTGAAGAATATTTTTGACGCGGTAAAGTCACAGACCGGTTACTCGGTCATCTCGATGGGCTCTTCGCTCGACCATTCAAAACCGGTGACCATCAGTGCCACTAATCAGCCCCTGAAGGATTTTCTGGCACAGGCACTCAAAGGTCAGCCTTTTACTTACCGCATCATGCACAACACAGTGGTCATCTCTTCCGAAGCGCCCCTTGTAACGCTCAATGTGAAGAATGAACCACTCAGCAAGGTGTTTCAGATGATCCGCGAGCAAACGGGATACAATATCCTGTACAATGATCAGGTAAAAGCGGAGACGATACTGGTAACGGTGAATGTAAAAGAGGTGACACTGGAAGAGGCACTGGAAAAATGCCTGGCCGGTCAGAACCTGGGTTTCCGGATCGATCAGAAAGAAGTAATCATTACGCTCAAAGCAGGTTCGCAACCTGCTGCGCGTACAGACCGAACCATCACCGGTCGTGTACTCAACGAGAGTGGTCTGCCACTTACAGGTGCTACTGTAAAAGTAAAGAATGCTCCCGTCTCCGCACAGGCAGATAACCGGGGTGAATTTATACTGGCGGGTGTACCAGATACGTCTACACTGGAGATATCATTTGTAGGATATAAAGACCAGGAGGTAGCGATCGGTAATCGCAAAACCATCGACGTCATATTGCTGGAACAAAATAATACGCTCAACGAAGTGGTGGTAGTGGCTTTCGACAAGCAACGTAAAGAAAGCATGGTAAGTTCTATTACCACCATCAAACCCAAAGAACTGAAAGGACCTACCAGCAACCTCACCACCATGATGGCGGGCCGCCTGGCCGGTGTGGTATCGTATCAGCGTAGTGGTGAGCCGGGGGCTGACAATGCTTCTTTTTTTATCCGGGGTATCACTTCATTTGGTTCGGGTAAGCTGGACCCCTATATCCTCATCGATGGTATGGAATCAACACCTACCAACCTGGCCCGCCTGCAACCGGACGATATCGCCGCCTTCTCTGTATTGAAAGATGCAGCTGCTTCTTCGCTGTACGGAGCACGTGGTGCCAACGGAGTGATCCTGGTGACTACCAAATCAGGTGTGGCCGGTAAGACGAAATTCAACATGCGTTTTGAGAATTCTATCTCCGGCAATACCGACAATTTCAAAATGGCCGATAATATCACGTATATGAAGCTGGCCAATGAAGCCGTGCTCACCCGCAATCCCCGCGAAGCGCTTCCCTACAGCCAGAATAAAATCGATGCGACCATTGCCGGCGAAAACCCGATGCTGTATCCCAACAACGACTGGATGGGATTACTCATTAAAGATCATACGGTCAACCAGCGGTTCAATATGAACCTGACCGGTGGTGGTAAAGGAGCGCAATATTATATCGCGGCCAGCTACAACCAGGACAATGGTGTACTGAAAAACAACAGCCGCAATAGTTTTGATAATAATATCAAACTCAAAAGCTATGAGATCCGCTCGAATGTAACGGTCAACCTCACGCCCACAACGATCGGTATCGTGCGCACTTCCGGCAACTTCGATGATTATACGGGGCCAATCGGCGGCTTTGATGCCAACGGCAACCGCATCAATGGCGGCTCAGTTGTATTCAATAGTGTGCTGAAATCAAACCCGGTACTCTTTCCGGCCGTATTTGATCCTTCTGATTCTCCATATGATAATCACCCGCTTTTTGGAAATGCACTGATTTCTCAGGGTTCCAATACTTTTTACAATAATCCCTATGCCACCATGGTATCGGGTTACCAGCAGTACAATACATCTACACTCAATGTGCAGCTGGAGATACAGCAGGATTTTAAATTTATCACACCAGGGTTGAAAGGCCGTGTGATGGCTTATACCAAACGCTACTCTTATTTTGATCTCTCGCGTCAGTATAATCCATTTTTTTACTCAGCCAGTCCCACTAATGATAATGAAAAGGGGTACAGGCTCAATCTGCTGAATCCTACCACGGCAACAGAATACCTGAATTATAATCCCAATCAAAGCGACAAGATCCAGAATACAACTGGGTATATCGAAGCGGCATTGAATTATAAGACGACCGTGGCCGATGTACACAACATCAGCGGTATGCTGATCGGCATCATGCGCAATCACCTCAACGGCAGTGCGGCCACCCTGCAGACTTCGCTGCCCGCGCGCAACCTGGGTGTATCGGGCCGTTTCACCTACGATTATGACTCGCGTTACCTGTTTGAGGCCAACTTTGGTTACAACGGTTCGGAACGTTTTGCCAAAAACAATCGCTATGGATTCTTCCCGTCTGCAGGTATTGGCTGGATCGTGAGTAATGAAAAGTTTTTTACTCCGCTGCAAGGGGTGATCACCAGCCTGAAACTGCGTGCCACCCATGGCATAGTGGGTAATGATCAGATCGGTTACTCCAGCGACCGCTTCTTCTACCTGTCAGAAGTATCGCTCAACAGTCCTGACCGTCGTGCTACGTTTGGCGACAATTTTGGGTATACCCGCAACGGCGTGGCTATTACCCGTTATGCCAACGAAAACATTACCTGGGAGATATCGAAGGAGACTAATGTGGGTATGGATATGTTGCTGTTCAACTCGCTGAATGTGATTGTGGATGTGTTTAAGAAAAAGCGTACCAACATCCTGATGCCACGTGCATTTATTCCCGCTACCATGGGTCTTACTGCAGTGACGAGTGCCAATGTGGGAGCCGCTTCTTCTAAAGGTATTGACCTGGCGCTGGATTACAGCAAAAGCTTCCGTGATTTCTGGATCAGTGCAAGGGGTACTTTTACCTATGCCGCCAGCAAACTCACGCAAAACGAAGAGCCGGAATATGCGCCGAACGAATATTATCTCTCCCGCCTGGGTCATCCGCTGGTGATGAATGTAGGATTGATTGCGGAGCGCTTATTTGTAGATGATGAAGACGTGAAAAATTCTCCCCGGCAAACCTTTGGTGAAGTACGCGGTGGCGATATCAAGTACCGCGATTTGAACGGTGACGGACAGATCACGAATCTGGATCGTGTAAATGGTCTGGGGCATTCAGCTTCTCCTGAGATTGTATATGGTTTTGGATTCTCTGCGGGTTACAGGGCATTTGAGTTTAACGCTTTTTTCCAGGGTGTGGCACGTACCTCCATTTACATTGATCCGTCGCAGATATCACCTTTTGTGATGTCTGGGTCTAATCAGAACGGTCTGCTTGATATTATCGCCAAAGATCACTGGAGCGAAGACAATCAGAATATCTACGCTTTCTGGCCACGCCTGAGTCCCACACTCAATGCCAATAATACCCAGCCTTCTACCTGGTGGCTGCGCAATGGCGCCTTCCTGCGGCTCAAGCAGGTAGAACTGGCTTATAACCTGACCGAGAAGCAACTCAGAAAGATCCGTCTCTCCGGTCTGCGTGTGTACATCAATGCCAACAACCTGTTTAAGTTCACCGATTTCAAACTCTGGGATCCGGAGCAGGGCAGCAATGGATTGGGTTATCCTGTTCAGAAAGTGTTCAACATGGGTGTAAGATTAGAAATCTAAAAAGCAATTAAGTCATGAGATCTGTTAATAATACTTTTTTTCAGTTTCGTATAAGCCGCCAGTGGCTGGTACTGGTCCTTACAGTCTGGTTGCTGGGGAGCTGTAAGAAAAGCTACCTGGATATTGTTCCCGACAATATCGCCACCATCGACAATGCATTTACCAGTGCTATTGAGGCGGAAAAATTCCTGTTTACCTGTTATTCTTTTTTACCCAAAGAAGGTGATCCCGATAGCAATCCGGGGTTCAATGCCGGCGATGAATTGTGGCTGTACTGGGAGCCCATCTACGATTTTTTCTATAAGGATCCGTACCGTATAGCCCGTGGGCAGCAGAATAAATCGAATGTATACATGAACTACTGGAGCGGATTTGATGGCCGTAATATGTGGCAGGGTATCCGCGACTGCAATATTTTCCTCGAAAATATTGATAAGGTAAGGGATATCGATC
>JAGODE010000382.1 GCA_017998385.1 Chitinophagaceae bacterium
AAGAAGAAGAGGTCTTTCTTTGGTGCGGACAGTTTTTTATAATAGCCTCTGGCTATTTCGAAATCGGTTTGCAGATCTTTACCACCTGCAAAGAAGTAAACAGGGCATTTTATTTTCGGAAGTGTTTTGTGCAGGTTTCGCTGAATGGCTTCATTCCATACCGGCAGCCAGGTATCGGCCCAGGAACGGAGATAGTCGATGACAACGCTGGTATCTTTATCAGGAATAGCCTGCCCATCGTACTGAAAGAGCCATTTGCGGGAGTAGTAGATCTGCCGGTAATTTTCGAACGGAACTCTTACGCTGTTTAACTCCTGCAGTTCAGTAGTGTTGCCCGAGGCGGTCGCTTGTTTTTTCAGGAAGCTGATCAACTGATTTTCACTTTTTTCCTGGTCAATGACAGAACTGACGGCCAGGTAGGCATGCAGCCAGTGCGGGTAGTGGGCTGCCATATAAAATCCCAGTACGGTACCCCAGGATTCACCTGCCAGGTAAATTTTAGTTTGATTGAACCGCGAGCGCAGCGAATCCACCACATCGTGTGTATCCTGCTCCATTTGCTGAAGCGTAATAGGGAGGGGACTTTTATTGAGTCGCTGCGTGCGGCCGGCCTCCCGCTGGTCCCACTGTACCACGATGAATTTTTTCTGTAATTCTGTTGTATATATGTCTGCCTGGTTCATTCGCGAACTGCCGGGGCCACCATGTATAAAAAGAAGAACCGGGCTGTTTTCCACTCCTTTTACCGAAATGACCTGCCGGATGCCACCGATAGATAAGGTGTCGAAATAATCCAGGCGTTTCTGTGCAACTGCCGATACAAAACTTCCAATGATAAAACTGACAGATAAAAGGAGATATTTCATATAAATAACCGGTGTATGTAGTTCTCAAATTTACAGCAATCCTGTCCATAAAATAACGTTGCTGTTTAGAATAACAGCACTTGTTCGTTTATTAATATAAATACAGGCACAGGCTTGCATGGGCAGCTTATTTTTCATACATTTAAATTTTTTCTAATCAAACAATACCTATGCTTGCCCAATTTGGTTACGACTATAGCCTGAAACCGAAAGTCTATTTGCTGGCCGATACCAGCTTTGCCCAAAATTTTACTGACGCCGAATGCCTCGGTTTTGTATATGTATTCAACCCCGATTCTGATGGAAAAAGGATGCCGATTGAGCTGGGTTTTCTGATGGAAAATGAGGAGAGCGCCGGCAATTTCCTGGAAGCCCTGATTGATTGGGTGGACCGTAGCGAGGGTGATTCGAAAGCCGTCAACCTGGAATTTGGCGAGACGGAAGATGGTGAATATGTTTTGACCATTTCACCCAATTCCACCAAACTCATCGAACGGCTACTGCCTGCTCCCTGGCGCGATTATCTCAACCCCGTCACCATGGCGATCTACCAGGCCAAATATGGATTGAAGATCAGCCCCCAGTATCGCGATTTCAGAGATAATTATCAGCAGGGCACACCCATTGTGGTACGTTACTATATAGCTGGTCCCAACAATACGGTCGTTTCAAAAAGTGAGCGGTATTTTCATAAAAGAGAATTTAGTTTTTCGTTTAATGGTCATCTTGATCCGTTGTCGGTTGATAATCCCATTATCAATAAGCGATTTAATCAGATGCAAAAAGAAAAGGAAAATCTTGCCGGGGCAGACGAAGAAAAGCGGATGGAACGGATCCGGGAGTTTTACCCCGTGTTGTATGACCGTCTCGCCAATGGGGGATGGCTCGCCAGTGTGATAGCGACTATCAACAAGCGATATACGACCGGTCAGATCTGCCAGGGTATCTGCAATATGACCGTGCAGCAGCGGCTTACTATCAACAAGAAGGTTAAGGCTGCGCCCGGCACGCCTGATTTTCCTGCCGAACTGATCCGGTACCTGCTGGAAAATCCCGAAACAGCGGATCATTATTTTCCCGTAGAGGAATATTTTAGCAAACAGAAAATCGAAAAACAGATCAGGCTCGATGAGAAATATGTAAAAACATATGACGACTATCCGAAAAAAGGGTAGTGTATTGGCATTACTTATTTAGTCTTATTGGTCTTATATAGTATAGATAGAAGAGCCTCCGAAAGGAGGCTCTTGAATGGTTAGAATAACCGATCAACTGCGGATAGTTCAATGTTTTTATTATTCGGTTCGCAGACTTTTTACGGGATTGGCAAATGCCGCTTTGATAGCCTGGAAACTGACGGTGAGTGCAGTAATCAGCAATACACCCGCTCCGGCCATAAGAAAGACCCATCCTGAGAGGCTGGTGCGATAGCTGTAGTTCTGCAACCATTCCATCATGAAATAATAGGCCAGCGGAAAAGCGATAAAGAAAGCAATCAGCACCAGTATCACAAACTCCCGGGTAAGCAGGTTCCATACGCTGAATACGGAAGCGCCCAGCACTTTGCGGATGCCTATTTCTTTTTTGCGTTGTTCGGCTACAAAGGAGGTAAGACCGAAGAGACCAAGACAGGAGATGATGACGGCCAGAGCGGTAAAGATGCCGGACAGTGTGCCGATCCGTTCTTCATTGCCAAACTTATTGGCGTAGGAATCATCTACAAATTGATATTCAAAAGGCTGCTCCGGTGCGTATTTACGAAAGATGGGTTCAATCTTTTTGATGGATTCGGCTACGCTTTGTGTGGGGTTGAGCTTCATGATCATCATATTGCCCTGGTAATCGAGTATGGGATAAATGATGGGGCGTACTTCATCGTATGGCGATTCGATCACCATGTTTTTAGTAATGCCGATTACTGTCAATCGCCGGCCCCACCAGGTGACCGTTTGTCCTACCGGGTTTTTGAGGTTCATATAATTCACCGCAGCCTCATTAAGGATAATGGCGGCTGAATCGGTGGCGAGTGCACTGTTGAAATCGCGGCCTTCCTTTATTTCCCAGCCAACTGTTTTACCAAATTCATGCGAGGCCGCTACTACACCAAAATCAGTCGACAGGTCTGGCGCTTTGCCCGGCCAGCTGAAGCCGCTGGTCGTATTCCATACACCCGTGGTGGGGCTTTCCGATTCTGCCATGGATATGACGGCTCCCGTTTGCAGCAATTCATTTTTTATAGTGGTAAAATGGTCGTGTATTGCTCCTTCGGGTGTACCTACTGTTATGAGATTGGCACGTGTATAGCCAACCGGCCTGTCTTTCCCAAACTGGATTTGCCGGTATATGATCATGGTACCAACAATGAGGGCGGCAGATACACTAAACTGCAGTACCACCAGTACTTTGCGGGGAATGGCGGCCAGCCGGCCGGCTTTAAATGTTCCCTTCAGCACTTTTACCGGGCGGAAGGAAGAGAGATAGATAGCAGGATAGCTGCCGGCAATGAGCGCTGTCAGTAAAATGAAGCCTGCACTGCTTATCCAGAATACAGGTTTGCTAAGCGGCATCAGCATCTGCTTGCCGGCAATCTGATTGAAGTAAGGTAATGCCAGCCACGCCAGCGTCAGCGAAATAACAAAGGCGAGTGTAACGGTAAGCAGGGATTCGGTAAAAAACTGGGTAATCAATTGCCGGCGCAGTGAGCCTACTGTTTTGCGGATGCCTACTTCTCTGGCTCTTTTTTCGCTACGGGCTGTAC
>JAGODE010000107.1 GCA_017998385.1 Chitinophagaceae bacterium
CAAATATAGTCTTTAAACCTTGCCAGTGAATCTTTCATACCATCAGCAGCTGTTACCTGTACCTCAATCCGGTCTGTCAGCTCAAAACCACTATCCTTGCGAATTTTCTGGATCCGGTTTACAAATTCCCGTGCATTGCCCTCTGCTTCCAGCTCGGGTGTTACCGTCACATCCAGGGCTACCGTCAACCGGCCTTTTGCCGCCACCGTCCAGCCCGGAATATCCTCACTGCTTAGTTCCACTTCGGTAATCTGTAATATTACGTGTTCGCCATCAATTAGCAAACTATATTGACCTTCTTTTTCGAAGCGGGCAATGTCGTCCTGGGTGAATTGTGACAAAGCTGTGGAAACCGCTTTCATTTTTGGTCCCAGCTTTTTCCCCAATGCTACAAAATTGGGTTTGACCTTTTTGTGAATAAAGGTATTGTTGGCATCGAGGTATTCGATTGCCTTTACATTGACCTCTGCCTTTATCAGTTCCTCTACCTGTTGCAACTGCTCCTGCATATTTTTATCCAGTACCGGTATCAATACCTTCTGCAAAGGCTGCCGCACTTTTATATTCACTTTTTTACGGAGCGAAAGTACCAGGGAGGAAGCGTCCTGAGCCAGCTGCATCCGCTCTTCCAGCCTTGTATCAATGGCAGACTCATCGGCTACAGGGAAATCTGCATGATGCACAGACTCCGCTGTAAACCGGCCTGTCACTTCATTGAGCTGCTGAAACAGGGCATCGCTGAAGAATGGTGATATGGGCGCTATCAGACGGGTCACCGTTTCTATACATTCATAAAGCGTCTGGTAAGCACATATCTTATCCTGCTCATACTCTCCTTTCCAGAAACGCCTGCGGCAAAGACGCACATACCAGTTGCTGAGATGCTCATCTACAAAATCCTCTACCAAACGGCCGGCCTGTGTTGGCTCATAATCATCCATATACTCATTTACGCGTTTTACGAGCGTATTGAGTGATGACAGTATCCAACGGTCTATCTCGGGCCTTTGCTCCAGCGGCACATAGGCTTCACGGAAGGAAAAACCATCGACATTGGCATACAGCGAAAAAAACTGATAGGTATTATACAACGTGCCAAAGAACTTACGTTGTACTTCTTTGATCCCTTCTATATCAAATTTGAGATTATCCCAGGGCGATGCATTGGTAATAAGATACCAGCGCGTGGCATCTGCGCCGTATTTTTCAATAGTCTCAAACGGATTGACCACGTTGCCATGGCGTTTACTCATCTTATTCCCGTTCTTATCCAGTACCAGCCCATTGCTCACCACTGTTTTATAGGCTACCGAATCAAACAAGAGGCAGGCAATAGCATGCAGGGTATAAAACCAGCCACGGGTCTGATCCACACCTTCGGCAATAAAGTCGGCAGGAAAATTCTGACGGAAAGTTTCTTTGTTTTCGAAAGGGAAATGCAGCTGTGCATACGGCATAGCCCCACTGTCAAACCATACATCGATCAGATCAGGCACACGCTTCATTGGTTTGCCGGAAGCACTTACCAGTACGATATCGTCCACATAAGGTTTATGGAGATCCAAAATACCTTCGTGCAGATAATGTTTGTTTACATCACCGCCCAGTACTTCATTGGCTTTACGTATACCTTCATTCAATTCAGCAATAGAACCGATACAAACCATTTCACCGCCTTCTTCTTCGCTTAAAAACTGTCCATCGGCACCAACTGTTTTCCAGATAGGCAGGGGTGTACCCCAGTATCGGCTGCGGCTCAGGTTCCAGTCCACCATATTCTCAAGCCAGCTTCCGAAACGTCCTTCGCCGGTGCTGCGTGGTTTCCAGTTGATGGTTTTATTCAGTTCCACCATCCGGTCTTTGATAGCTGTAGTACGGATAAACCAGGCATCCAGCGGATAGTATAATACCGGCTTATCGGTACGCCAGCAATGCGGATAGCTGTGTTCGTATTTCTCTACTTTAAAGGCGCGATTCTCTTTTTTCAGTTTCACACTGATATCTACGTTCACATCCACATAACCAGGCTCATCCTTATAATCCTTTACATACCGGTTGCTGAACTCTCCCATGCCCTCTACGAATTTGCCCTGCCGGTCAACCATGGTGAGGATACCAATATTGTAGCGCTTACCCACTTTGTAGTCATCGGCGCCAAATGCAGGTGCCGTATGCACGATGCCGGTACCATCTTCTGTAGTTACAAAACTGTCAACCAATACACGGAAAGGATCAGCATTGGGTGTAATCTTACGGATCTCTTCAGGCGAGTTGGCCGTATAAGGAAGCAGTTGTTCATAACGGCAACCTTCGAGCTGTGCGCCTTTGAAGCGGGCCAGCACCTGCCAGGGCAGCAGTTTTACTTTGTCATTATAATTCTCAAAGTCACCGTCCTTTCCTTCTTCTTTAAAATATTTACCCAGCAGTGCTTCTGCCAGCACTACATTAACAGGCAGATGGGTATACGGGTTAAATGTTTTTACCAGCACATAATCGATCTGACCACCCACTGTAAGGCCCAGGTTGGAGGGAAGGGTCCAGGGTGTAGTGGTCCAGGCCATAAAGAACAGCTCCTGGTTTTGAGTAGCCTCAAAAAGAAATTGAGAGCGCTCATCTTTTATTGCTTTGAACATAGCCACGGCACTCGTATCCTTCACATCTTTGTATGTGCCGGGCTGGTTCAGTTCATGTGAGCTAAGGCCCGTGCCAGCTGCAGGTGAATAGGGTTGTATACTTACACTTTCATAAAGCAACCCTTTTTTATACAACTCACTCAATAACCACCAGAGTGTTTCAATGTATTCATTCTTAAACGTGATATAAGGATCATTCAGGTCAACCCAGTAACCCATTTTGAGTGTAATCTCATCCCATTTATCCTTATACCGCAATACCGCCTCGCGGCATTTCTGATTATATTCTTCAACAGAAATTTTGGTGCCGATATCCTCTTTACGGATACCCAGTTCTTTTTCCACACCAAGCTCTACAGGCAGGCCATGTGTATCCCAACCGCCTTTACGCCGTACCTGAAAACCTTTCATGGTTTTATAGCGGCAAACGAGATCTTTCAGTGTGCGGGAGATAACGTGGTGAATACCGGGCATACCATTGGCACTGGGCGGACCTTCATAAAACACAAAGGGAGTAGCCCCTTCGCGAAGCGTCACGCTCTTTTCAAAGGCCTGAGAGTCAGACCATTTAGCCAGTACATCGGCCTCTATAGCTGGTAAATTGAGCCCTGTAAATTCCCGGTATTTTGCTGCCATAATATAGTTCCCGCCTGATTTTTTAGGTGTGCAAAGTTACGGAAATGCAGGCTAACCCGCTTATACAAAACCCGCACAGAACGGGCGTTTGAGCCAACCAGGCAGGATGTTCCTGAAAACAATATGGTGGACGGTCAAACCATCTGTAACCGTTCGATCAATGCCAGATCGCCCTGATCGATTACCGAAAAAGCAAACCATTTATGACCCAGATCTTTAAGAGAAGCGCCGATATGATAGACCGTCTGCCGGTCAATGATCAGAAACCGGTCATGTGCCTTATCAAACTGCCTGATCTCTACCGGTTCATATTGCTGATTGTGCCGTGCCAGGTCCTGCAGCAGTGCAGCGGGGATACGCTTTGTGTAAATTCTTGCCGAAACACCTGGTTTTCGCTTGGTTAGCAGCAGCAATACAGAGTCATCTATATAATTATCTATCAATTCAATAGATTTATCTGCCGATCGTATTATATCAGATACAAAGCTGTAGGCATCAAAGGTCTGACCATCAAAAAACACCCCCTGCCGGTTCTTTATCTGCCGGGAATCGAGCGCTGAAAATAGTTTTTCAAAAGCCTGATCATGTTCAGACTGCTTTAATTCAAGCCGATTAACCCTGCCAGACAATTCCGGGTGTGTCTCTACTCCCCTTCTAAGCTCCACAAAAGCATCCATAATACGGATACTTACCTGCACCGCCACCGGGCTTTTCAAAACGGCCGATAACATGGCCACTCCCTGTTCTGTGAAAGCATAGGGTAAGACGGAAGAGTGTTTAAGTTTTTCGAACCGGTCACAGTTTGTGACCAGTTCATCTCTTTCTTTATCAGTGAGTTGAAAACGAAAATGATGGGGAAACCGTTCCTGATTGCGGCGTACAGCCTGGTTCAGCACTTTGGTTTCAACCTGGTACATACCCGCCAGGTCGCGATCGATCATTACCGGGCACCCACGAATCATACAAATCAGGTTTTGTATATCACCACCGGCATATTTTATCACAGACTCATTCATACACACGACTTACCTGGCAAAACAAAAGAATTTGCCTCGAATGACATGGTTGTTTTCACCGGTAAAAAATGCTTTTTTCACCGGCATTTACTGTTATTTACACAACTCTAAATAATAATGGCGGAATAGGGTTTCTACTCCGCCATTATTTATGACCGAAATCGTCTGTAATCAGTTGCCGGCTACAGAGCGATCATTGCCCACAAACTGATTAAGTATTGCTTTCACTTTAGTATCTACATCAGCTGGTTTGAGCTTGCCACTGGTATACTCCTTGGCCAGGGCAAAAAGATGATCATGCATTACTTTACCATCAACTGTTTTTTTGAGCTCTACAGTTTTATGATCTTTCATATAGGCTTCCCAGGCGTGGCGTACTGCAGTCCAGTAACTTTTAGTCTTTTCCCAGTAAGCGAGTCCGGCAGCGCATTCAGCAGCATCTTTACGTACATAGGTATTCCAGCCTTTTTCTTCCACCAGCACTTCATCTTTTCCGTTGGCACGAATCACTTTCTGGTTGTCCTGTTCATGGGCATACCCATCTTCGCGAAGAATGAGGCGATTGCTGCGACGAAGAATATTATAATCACTCCGTACAGAATACTCCCGGCGGGGCAGCGGTGCATCTACGGTATTTTGCCAAAAGGTTTTTCCATCAACAGTAACCCACTGGCTGGCGCCCTGGTAACGGGGTGCATCGCTCACCTCCCATACTGTCTGTGTCCACTTACCTTTTACCTCTTCCGGCTTCAGCTGTATTTTTTTCCAGGTATTATCGCCGGTATATATCCATTGTTCAGTATTCTCATACGTCCATTCTTCGCGCCAGTGCTTTATGATCATGGAATCTGTAATAATCAGGAGGTGCTGCATTACAATACGTTTATCAGATGACTCAACAGGAAATACCAGTTCGGTACCTCCTGATATTTCTTCGCGGTCATGATACTTGTACCCTTCTTTGGGAGAAAAGGTCTCTGCATATTTGAATTCTACTTCAAAACAGCCACAGAGTTTATCTACATTTTGTTTATCGCGCGGGGCCTGAGCGGTTGCTATGCCTCCTGCCAGCATCAGTGCCGACAGCCATATAGTTGCTTTAGTCATGTTTACAATTTGCTGACAAAACAACGATACTGTCATAAAAATGTCTTGCGGAAAAGGAAATTATGGCTTACGCAAAAAGGAAAAAGGCGGCCGGAGCCGCCTTTACATTCTTTATTACAAAAAGTTATTACCCTTCTTTAATAAGGGCAATCTCATATGCCGGATAACCCCGCTCACCATTTTGTGTGAGTGCCGTAAACCGTAATTTATAATAATTGTTATCGCCGTCTTTTATTATATAATACCGGTCGGTACGCACAGCAGGAGCTGTACCGGGCCCACCACCACTACGCCAGTCGGAGCCGATTGCAGTCTGCGAAGAAGACCAGGTAAGACCGGTCAGATCGGCTTCGGCAAATGCTTCAAATGTTTTCGTGGTTGTCATCACTTTGGCGACCTGTACATTACGGTTTTGAAGCACAATATCCTGAAACAGGTAGGGTACTTCACCACCACCGAAATTGGTTGAATTGGAGAAATAGGTCCAGGCAATATCCCATTTGGTAGCAGCAGGTTCTACATTTACTGCGCCGGTTTCAAAGGAAATATATTTAAAGAAATAGCTGGCGTCTTTGGCTACATTGATTTCCTGGTAGCTGGTTGCAGCTATATCCGCATACTGAAGCGTATAACCTCCCGATGCATTGCGGATTACGCGAATCTTTTTCCAGCCACGTTCCGGAGCAGGTGTGCCTATTCCAAAACCACGGTTCACGATATATACTTTATTGTCGCCTGCTGTAGCGGCAATTTCAGCAATGGCTGTGCGGGTGAGGTCACCGGATGGGTGGTCAATATAGGCCATTGCTGAGGTTACCGGAGCCGTTTGGCTAAATGCAACTTCTGTTGCAAACCCAACCGTATCGGCGCTGGTTACCTGGTTCAAATCTGTCTTATTGAGCTGTTTGGCCATCATGGCGCTGGAAGAATTGAGAATGACACGAAAATCTGCTCCTGCATAAAAACCGAGATCCCATGCTGTACGCTGTACAGCAGTCTGCCTGTTGGCACTCAAGTCAATAAATACTTTGTTGGGGTAATTGGCTCCGCCACCATTAATTGTAGCAGTTGCCGTGGCAGCTATCAGTTCAGAAAAGCTGATTGTAATTTGTCTGGTAGCACCAATGATTACAGGAGATGTAGTGCTATACACATCCAGTACCAGTTTTTCATCGCCATCAAAAAGGGCACCGGCTACCTTATTAATCGTAACACTCGCTTCGCTGTTGCCTGAAGGAATGGTGAGCAGGATATTAGCAGTACCTGATGTAGGGGTCACTGCTGGTATGGTTATATAGTCTGTTCCGTATTGTGCTCCCTGTGCCGTTAAGTTCAGTACTACCGCTACATCATTTTTAACCGCCCGTGACAGTTTCACTTTTACAACTATGCTGTTTTCAGCGGCACCAATACCCTGTGCCGTTGCTTCAAAATTGGCGAGATTATCCGGCTCCTGCAGTACTGCATCTTTTTTGCGGCACGCACCTGCGAAAAGTGCGGTCATCAAAAGAATTGCACTGATTTTTCCTGCGTTCAACTTAACCATGTCAGATCGTTTTGTGTATGATAAAAGATTATTGTTTTGCCCAGTTAAATACCAGACCGGCAAAGTATGACCGGCCATAACCGATATTCTGCGCACCAGCGGTATGTATTCCGCCTGTAGACACTGAACTGTTTACACGGTCTACATCAAAGAGATTACGAATACCGGCACTGAGGGTGAAATAGCGGAAGAGTTTTTTATTGACTGTAAAATCGGCCCAGTTATAGCTATCTACTTTTGACAGTACGATATCGGATCCGGAAACCACATAGCGGGGACGTTTACCGGTAAACTTGTAGAAAAGGTTTACATCCAGACCAATTTTCGGAAATACATAACCCAGGTTGGTTGTAGCTTCAGGAGACCATTGCAACTGAGGCAATTCCTTATCAGTTTCTGAGTAATCATTATAGAAACCAGTGTAACTGAAGCCTGCTGAAATATTCCAGCGCTGATATTTAGCTACAGAAGTGAGCGTAACTCCGGCAGTACGGCTGTTAGATACATTGGTGAGCTCAAATATATTGGGGTTATTCGCAGATACTGCATAATCGATCAGGTTCTTTACACTGTTGTAAAAACCGCCCAGTACTGTGCTGTAGACTACCTGCTGAGGTGTTATTTTTTTCCAGGTAAATGATCCGTTGAAGCTATTCGAGGTTTCTGCCTTTAGGTTCGGATTACCGATGATCTGGTGATTGGCATCAAAAAAATTGAAGTACAGCTCACGGAGAGAGGGTGAACGGAAGCCTCTGGCATAAGAAGCTCTGAAATCAAGATTTTTGGCCAGGATAAATTTGGTATTGATGCTGGGTATTACCGGAGGGGCATCATACACGGAATTGTAGATGAACCGCAGGCCCGGACGAATGCTCACAGCCGCAGTGGGAGTGATTTCGGAGGTCACAAAAAAAGCATAGTCATTTACCTTATTGTTACCCGACTGCAACCGCTCTCCTTTACCAGATTCGAGATTCATATCAACACCCGGCTGCAGTGATACTTTATCTGAAACCTTGTATAATACTGTACCCCGCAGGCTGAATCCTGTAAAGTCCACCACACTCTGTGCTCCCGAAGCGGTATTGAGCACACGCTTGCCAGAATTGTAACCAAGCAAAGTAGAATATACCTGGCGACTGTAGTCGGAATATGCACTCTGCAACTGCGCAGACAGGCGGCTGTTGAAAAAAGCACCGGCCTGCAATTGATGCATTACACGCTGTGAGAGGTATTCCTGATCAGCTGCAAAGCGATCAAGCGCTCCGGGTTGGGGCACAGCTTCGTAGTTGCCGGGGTTGGTAATCACTTCATCAAGACCATCGATGCGGTACCTGACATTGAACCTCGCTGTCTGATAACCTACATAGCCATTAGCCAGGCGCTGATCCTTTTTGTGCCAGATCAGTTCACGGCCTACAGCAGTATCTTTCCATCCGCCAAAGTAGTTGTGTGAAAAACCACCACCTAGTTCCCAGTTTTTATACCGGTAATTAAATCCGGCTGACTGGTTATGAATACCCTGCCTGACGCCATATTCATTACCTACGGTTTCTTCATGCAAACGGGCTGTAACATTCAGGCGGGCAGCAGTAGCCTTTTTAGTGATGATATTAATGACCCCTGCCAGCGCATCAGCGCCATAAATCACTGACATAGGGCCTTCCACTATTTCAATACGCTCGATAGAATTAATATCAATCTGGTTGATATTAATTTCATTGCTGGTACCCTGGCGGCCTATCAGCGGCATTCCGTCCAGCAATATCTTCACATTCTGCCCTTTCATGCCCATCATAGTGATATCTGATCCGCCGGTAGCAGGATCCTGTGTAAAGCGCATATTCAACTCACTGTTGAGGATATCCTGCAGCTTTGCAGCACCCTGTTTCTCGATACGCTCGCGGGTAATGACTTTTACCTGGTAAACAGAATTCTTTACAGATTGGGGTCTGTACTGTCCGGTAACGACTACTTCTTTCAGCTCAGCAGTTTTAGTGCTATCCTGCGCCTGCAATAGATTTACGGATAATAAGGCGAGGACGGGTATTAAAAAATGTTTCATTTTGGTTCGATTGGCTGCAAAGCTCTTACACGCTGCAGGGAGTTTTATCATACAATTGTCAAGACAGAACAGTCTGGGATTGTTTTACAATGAAATGACAGGCCTGGTGAATGAATCAGCCTTTTGACTGATGCTTATCATTTCCTGATTCCTGTTTGGTTAATAATTACAGCTGCAAAGTTGCCGTGCAGAGCATGCCGCCGGCTGCCGTTTCAGGAAAAGAGGTTTTCGCAAAAAGGAAACTGACGCTGCTATGACAATTGAAGCCCGGACCGGTATTCTCTTTTGAGCGCAGCAGGAGTTGGTTTTTTCTTTTTCCTGCGGCCCCACCAGATGCAAAAACCTGTTACGGGCATACTGGCTGCAATCAGGCTGGCAAAGAACGCCAGTAATTTCCCCGGCAATCCCAGCACGGCTCCTACATGAATATCATAATTCATGCGTACAATTTTGTCGGCTATTGTGGCATCGGCAAACCGACCGGCATAGCTACCCGTTGCAGGCAGTTCTTTACCGGAATACTGGTCATAATGATAAAAATCGGAATTGTAATAGGTACCGGGACGGTGGTTAACGACTACTTCTACAGGATCAGCTGCCAGGTAAGCAAAATAGACGCCCAGGCTTTCATTTTCTTTTACACCCGGCTGGTGTTGCTTCCAGAGATAATCGGCCATATTGACGACTCCAGCAGTTTGTGTGCTGTCTGACACCGGATGACGGTGTTCTTCCATTGCCTTTCCACCACTACTCACCCAATACAGCGATCGGGCAAACCATTCAAAGCCAAAAACCAGTCCGGTAACGGCAAGGAATATAGCGATCCAGGTCATATAAAAGCCCAGCACATTGTGCAGGTCATAGTTTTTTCTGCGCCACCGGGCACTCCACTTGACTGTAAAGCGCTGTTTACGCGCCGCCTTATTGCGTGGCCACCAAAGCACAATGCCGGTAATCATTAATACTAAAAAAATCAATGTGGCACTGGCGACTATCGGCTGTCCGATATGATGCGGCAACCAGAGATAAAAATGCCCGTCCAGCACGATCCGGAAAAAATCATCGGGCATATTTTTGTGCTTCAGTATCGCGCCGGTATATGGGTTAAGATATACCAGCTCATAATTTTTCTCGTCATAATAAGCGGCTATGGCGGCCTTCCCTTTGCCGGGATAATTAATGCCCAGTGTTTTGCCATGCCGCATTACTTTATCTGCCGAGTCTCTCAGTACAGACGGCGGCAGATAAGGTTTGCTTTGTTCTCTTACAAATTGAAACGGCTCAGTCCAGGAACGTATCTCTACTTCAAACGCCAGGATACATCCGGTAATGCCCAGGAAGAGCACGATGAGTCCTGAAGTCAGGCCCAGCCACAAATGAATCTTTCCTATCGTTTTTTTTATCGGCGGCATACAGTTTTACAAATTCTTATTCAGTATTACCAGCGATATGATACAGAAAAACGCACATTGGTACCCGGCTCCGACTGCCAGTAATAGTAGTTGTCGTAAGGAGCACCAGCGTACAGGTATTTATTGAAAATATTATTCACCATTACATTGAAGCCAATCTTTTCCTTCTGATAGGAAAGGCTGCCATCCATCCGGAAATAATCGGGCAGGCTGTTTTCTGATCCGTCAAATACGTACCAGGGGGAGCGTTTGGCCTGATACTGGTAGCCAACTGAAATACCGAGACCGGCAAGTGCACCACGATCAATCTTATAATTAAGCCAGGCATTCTGTACATGCCTGCTCGAACCAGCTACCTGAACCCCTACATTTTCAGCTTTGCTGTCTTTTGTCACTTTTGCTTCGGTAAACGCATAGTTGATGATCACGTCGAGATTCCGCAGCAACTGCCCCCGGATATCTGCTTCCACCCCACGTGTCTGCTGTTGACCAGACTGGCGGTTGAAATAACCACCAGCCGGATTGGGATGGTCCAGGTCGGCTGTAAGCACATTGTTGCGGGTAATCTGGTAAACGGATACTGTAGAATTCCATTTTCCGTTGAGCCAGTCGCGTTTTACACCCATTTCTATATTGGAGCCCGTTATAGGATCAAAACTTTTTCCCTGCCAGTCTGCGCCATAGTTTTCGAGGAAAGCCTGGTCGCTCACTGCATATATGGCGGTGTTTTTATCTATAGAAAAACTCGCACCAAGCCGGGGTGTCAGACGGCTGGCTTTAAATGAACCGGTATAAGGGGTACCGGTTTTGAGGGTGGTATAACGCCCGGCTACGGTTACACGCAGGCGATCATCCAGCAAACCTGCTTCATCCTGTACATACAGGCCGGTGTAGCCATTATAATAGTGCACGCCACGTTCGCGGATGTTCTTGCTGCGGTCAAATACGGGTGCCGTAGCTTGTCCGTATACGGGTGCATAAATATTAAAACCCGGACCACCCAGGGCTGCACCCTGGTTCCAGTCGTGGTAATAGTCTTTGTTGCCCAGATCCACACCCGCCAGCAGTTTATGGGCCACTATGCCGGTATGAAATTCGCCATTCAAAAACATCTGCCCCATTTTACTGATACCGCTAACATCCCAGATGGAAATACCACGCTGCAACAGGCTGTCATTGGCTGGGTCAAATCCCCAGGGCCAGATAGAAGCACCGACCTGCTTGTAATTGAAATAAGCCAGCTGAGCCGTAAATTTCCAGTTGCTGTTGATCTTATGTTCCACTATTGCCAGCAGGCTGCGGTCGTTCATGGTTGTTGGCTCCAGGTTATCTTCTGCTGTAGTAAAATTGCGCGGCAGATCAGCATAACCTCGTTTTGAGAACACATAATTTGAACCAATCACATTCACTTCGGAATACTGCTGCGTATATTCCAGTGTGAGGGTTGTCTTATCATCTACCAGGTAACGGATAACAGGGGCAATAGTATACCGGTTGTTAAAATCAAACTCACGGTGTGATCCTTTCATTTGTCCCATCACATTGAGGCGGTAAAGCAGTTTGCCATCTTCAGAAAGCTTACCATCAAGGTCTGCAGTAGCACGATAAAGGTCGAAACTACCCAGTGACAGGCTGGCCTCTCCTTTCGTACGACCGGTTGGTTTTTTGGTTACTACGTTATAAAAACCACTGGGATCACCATTGGCCAGCATAAAGCCTGCAGGTCCTTTTACAAACTCTATACGTTCTACCATACTCATGTCTTCGGTAAGCGGCCCCCACTGCGTAGACACATTCATCCCATTGCGGAAAGCGGCAATGTTGCTGCCGCGCATGGTGATGCGGGCGTAGTTGTCCCAGTGTTCGATACGGGTTGCACCGCTTACATTGCGCGTTACTCCTTCGAGCATATCATATATCTGCTGATCGTTGATAAGTTTGCCGGTCACGACCTGGATGTTTTGAGGCAGCTCCAGTATAGGTGTCTGCAAGCGCAGCGAAGATGAAATACGGTTTGTTTTAAAACTATTGCGGTTACCGGTAATGATCACTTCATTGAGTTGCTTATCGGAGAGTTCCAGTTGAATACTTATTTCCTGCATGGTGCCTTCCTGCACCTGCACCTCTTTCTCCACATCCTGATGACCGATGAGGGTAATGAGCAGATGATGATTGCCGGGTTTCAATCCGCGTATTTCAAAATGCCCGTCATTGTCGGCAATAGCCTGACGGTTGCTGGCGGGTATGGTCACGGTCACACCTTCGGCCGGTTTTTTATCGGCAGTAATCACTGTGCCTTTTATAACGCCGGTACCGGCCTGGGCATGAGCCATCATGGCCAGGGAAAGCGTACAGAGCAATAGCAGGGAAATCTTCTTCATATTTAGTTTATTATCAGCAGTGTAATTGGCGGGCTCGATCCCGAAAAAACTTCCCAACTGCTACGGAAGAAAAAACAGGACCGGCCCTGTAATGAGTTTTTTTAGCCGGGCAGAACGGTTTTAACACTCCTCTTCTGCAAACGGATGCAAAGCTACCCCGGCTCCGGGCCGGGCCAGATAGCAAGCGGGAAAAACGATTTACGCAAAAGGGAAACTGACTGTATGCTGACAATTAAAAAAGGGCCACTCCTGGCGGAGCGGCCCTTTATCAATAAAATGTAATTAACCTGTTATTCTACTACAACAATCCCTTTGGCAGTCACACGAATCTCTTTCTCTGGTTTGGTAATAGCGGCAATTTCTTCTTTCGATTTTTTAGCATCTTCTGCATAGTGCTGCAGTTCTGCTACAGAAATTGTTTTCATTTTTACTTCACCGTCTATCACAACGGTTTTGCCTTTAGCTGCTACCGGCAGGAAAAATCCATAATCTTTCATTTTCACCATGGCTGTAGTGCTGTCATTCACCTGCAGTTTGAGCCAGCATCCTTTTTTAGGACATACCTCAAGAATCCTGGCTTTTATCTTGGTATCAATTGCATCTTTCTTTTCCAGTTGCGCAGGCAGTTCGGAAAGCGCAACAGCTCCATCGGGCGTAATTTTTTCGCCATACCATTCACCGGGTTTAGCATCTCCAGCGGGGGGTTGGGCCTGGGCCAGGATGGCCGTCATTACTACCAGTGCGGTCAGCAGGATTCTTTTCATGTACGATAAGTTTTTAGGTGACAAAATTAATCTTCTATGGCCATATTTTAATATCTATTCCTGAACTGCTTACTGGGGCATGGCCGGCGGCTTGATGCGCAGTGGTTCCGCCGTAATGGCATTCAGGAAAGCAATGATGTCCTGTTTTTCTCCGCTGGTCAAATCCAGTTTGCGGAGCAGTTTGTCTGTTTTGGGAAAAAGGGGATCATTTTCCTCGCCTGCTTTTGGTTTGGGCTGAGGCATGCCTGCATTATACATATTAAGTATGCCTTCTATGTTGTCAAATAATCCGTTATGCATCCATGGGCGGGTACGGATCACATCACGAAGTGAAGGTGTCTTAAAACGTCCAACATCTTCTGGCAGGTGTGTCACTGCATAACGTCCCAGATCCTCATTTTCTCTTTTATAATAGGTAAGTCCTATATTATGGAAATC
>JAGODE010000383.1 GCA_017998385.1 Chitinophagaceae bacterium
GTATAACGCCTGGCGATGATTATGCTGCAATGAAACAGGCATTATTCCGTCGGTTCAGCAAGCAACAAGATGCAGAAAAAATCCCGGATATACTGTTTATTGATGGTGGTTTGGGACAATTAAAACAGGCGGAATCCGTGCTATCAGATTTGACCCATTTGGTACAAAAGCAACCCCTTCTTATAGGTATCGCTAAAGGCGAATCAAGAAAGCCGGGATTAGAAACCCTGATTTTCGGAAATACGCATGAAGAAATTCACTTGCCTGCAGATATGCCCGCATTGCATCTGATACAACACATTCGCGATGAATCTCACCGCTTTGCGATCACTGGGCATCGGCAACGCAGAAATAAAAAACGAACCGAAAGTCTTCTGGAAAAAGTTCCGGGTGTTGGAGCTAAACGTCGACAAGCTTTATTAAAATATCTGGGCGGTATGCAGGAAATAATTCGTGCAACCCCCGATGAATTAGCAAAAGTTCCGGGTATAAGCCCTGCCTTAGCGCGGGTCATTTATGATACCTTACATTAAAAATAGTCTGGATCGCTGATCATGCTAAACATACCTAACCTTTTGACACTGTTTCGTCTCGCTCTGATTCCTGTATTTGTGGCGGTTTTCTACTTTCCGGTAGAGTGGAGTTACTTTGCTGCCGCAACGTTCTTTGTAGTAGCAGCAATTACTGACTGGTTTGATGGTTATCTGGCCAGAAAATTAAATCAAAGTACGGCCTTTGGTGCATTTCTGGATCCTGTTGCGGATAAAGTCATGGTAGCAACTGCACTTGTGCTTATTGTGGAACATTACAGTTCGGTTTTTATCACCATCCCTGCGGTTATTATGATCGGACGTGAGATCTTGATATCAGCCTTACGGGAATGGATGGCCGAATTAGGAAAGCGCGCATCTGTTGCTGTCGGTCTTGCTGGTAAATGGAAAACGACGATCCAAATGATTTCACTGACCGGACTGATCTGGCAATACAACATTTGGATGATCTGGTTATCATATGCCCTGCTCTATGTTGCTGTTATTTTGACCTTTTATTCAATGATGCAGTATCTTAAAGCAGCAAAACCAGAGCTGCTCAGAACAGCCAAATGATATTTTGCATAAAAAAACACCGAACAAACGCGTTAATATGAAATGATGTTGACTCTGCGTCAGATATATATAGAATTCAACAACATTGAAAGCGGGAATAGCTCAGTTGGTAGAGCATAACCTTGCCAAGGTTAGGGTCGCGAGTTCGAGTCTCGTTTCCCGCTCCAAAATATGGCGCGTTAACAAAGCGGTTATGTAGCGGATTGCAAATCCGTCTAGCCCGGTTCGACTCCGGGACGCGCCTCCAAAATATGCCGCTGTGGTGAAATTGGTAGACACAAGGGATTTAAAATCCCTCGCTGGTTACAGTGTGCCGGTTCGACTCCGGCCAGCGGCACCATCAGATTCAAAGAATTAAGGCCACTTTTATAGTGGCCTTAATCTTTTCCGGCTTATGTACCATTATCTGTGACGTTGTAAACGACTTCTACTGAGATCCCGCTTGGCTTCGTCGATCTGTGGTTTAAGCCCATTTAAAGTGACAAGAAGCGCTGGAAGCAATTCCGGTACGCTATATTGAACTCTCACTGCTGCCTATCCTTCTGACCAGAAACAGAACAATTCGAACTGACTGAATCAAGTAAAAATCGAATTATATACACAAAAATCGAAGTCGAATAAATCCACACATTCCCTATCAGGACTAAATTATTGTTCAAAGTTATCTGGTATAGCTACGTATACTTTATCAATATGCAATCAAACTCATTGATTGTTTTTACGCAATCTAATTCACATTTTTTATCAATTTCTCAGGTAAAATGCATAGCGCTTTATGAACAATCCGGAATGACATGACGTATATATAGCCTGATTATGAAAGTCAACATATCTGCCAGATATGAACATATGGACTAACTCAGCACTAATTAAAGTCATTTTTAGCAGTAAAAATAAAAATAATCCGCTATTTGATTGACTATTTTATTAATCATTTATAAATTAACAATGTAACCCAATTATTTATATAAGGTCATTTCCATGTCTGATTTTTTAAGAGTTTTTTTAAATGTTCGCAGTCTGCGAGCTGTTACCCGCGAATTGACTTTGGAACAGTTAAATGAAGGTTTTGAAAAGTTAGCTGCAATCGTTGAAGAACGTCGCGAATCAGAAGAAAGCATGCGTAAACAGCAGGAAGAACGTACTCGCAAAATCACAGAGTATAAAGAATTACTGCGCGCTGAAGGTATCGACATTAATGAATTACTGCAAGGTCAGCCAGAAGTAGAAAAAGTCAGTAAACGAGCACCGCGCCCTGCTAAATATCGTTATACCGATTCTGATGGCCAGGAACAAACCTGGACCGGTCAGGGCCGTCAACCAGTACCAATCCGCGAAGCTATTTCGCGTGGTCAATCTCTGGATGATTTCCTGATCGAAAAACAATAAGTTTATGACCGCACATAATTCTATTACCTGTTATGTGCGGTATATTCTTTCCCGCCCCAATATTGTTTTTTTCCTGACTGCATCCCTACTTCTGTTTGTTTTCCAATTTATTCAGCAATTTATCGTAGATCTCGCTTACCATCGGGCGCTAATAGAAAACCAGGAATACTGGCGATTATTAACTGGAGGGTTGGTGCATGCTAATACTGCACACTTACTTCTTAATATTGCAGGGTTATTCTGTCTGCTCATGTTATACGAGCATCAAATCACAACCCAGGTATGGTGTGGTATAAGCCTCTTACTGGTGTTTTGTGTAAATATTGCGATATACGTACTCTTACCCTCAACGGAGTTCTATCTCGGCTTTTCTGGCGCATTACACGGGTTATATGCCTGGTACTCAATAGTTGAGTGGGCCCGAAAGCGATCCTGGTTTCCTGTATGCGTTATTCTGTTACTAATGATCAAACTCGGCATTGATGCCCTGTCAGGTAACAACTTTAGCAGTGAAATAATAGGAATGAGAGTTCACTGGCAATCTCATTGGATTGGTTCATTAGCTGGGGTCGTACTGGCATTGGCTTATAAAAGAAAAGCCGCATAAAGCGGCTTTAATGGTTACATCAGCAATCAGGCTAAAGACCGGTTAATCTTCCGTAATACATCCAGAGGATGTGCAGCCTGCGTCACAGGACGGCCAATGACCAGATAATCAGCGCCAGCCTTGATAGCATCAACCGGAGTCATGACACGGCTTTGATCATCGACTTTCGTTGAGACATCCAGTCGTATACCCGGAGTAATTAATTTAAACTCATTACCTAATCTGGATTTCAGTACAGAGGCTTCCTGCGCTGAACATACCACACCATCCAGACCAGCTTGCTGTGTTAATGTAGCCAAACGCAATACCTGCTCAAAGGGTGGAATATCAAGTCCGATATCCGCCAGATCGCTCTGCTCCATACTTGTTAATACAGTAACAGCAATCAGTAAGGGAGCTTTGTCTCCATAAGGTAATAAAGCGCTACGGGCAGCCTCCATCATTTTTCGGCCGCCGGATGCATGCACATTGACCATCCACACACCCATTTCTGCGCTTGCTTTTACTGCCTTGGCCA
>JAGODE010000108.1 GCA_017998385.1 Chitinophagaceae bacterium
GATCGAGGCTTTGTGTTAAACTTCAAGACTTTGTATGTACGATATTCTGCAACTGAACGATATGCTCGTTCCTGAACTGCTGGACATTGCCGAGCAGCTCAACATCCCCAATGCTAAAAAGTTAGATAAGCAGGAACTGGTATACAAGATTCTGGATAGCCAGGCTATTGCCGGCTCCAAAGGATCTGCTGCCCCTGAAGAAAAAGGTAAGCGTAAGCGTATCATTAAAGCCAGCACCGGCATTACCACCGAAGAAGCTGTAGTGGAAAACACCGGTGCCGAAGAAGAAAAGAAGGTAGTTAAAAAAGCCGCTGCAGCTCCCGCTCCTGCTAAAAAAGATGAAAAAGCCGGTGCACAGAAAAGAGGCCGTAAAAAAACAGAAGAGAAAGAAGAACAGGTGGCCGAAGCCGCTGCTCCCGAAGCACCTCTTGCAGCAGCCCCCGCTCCAGCCCCCGCCGCACCTGCAGAAGAACAGGCTCCGCAGCCACAACAACCCGAAGCTCCAGCCCCCAACAAAGTATATCCTCAACGCCGCGAACAGCAGTTCAACATAGAATTTGACGGTGTTATACTTTCTGAAGGTGTACTTGAAATGATGCCCGATGGTTATGGCTTCCTCCGTTCATCTGACTATAACTACCTCTCTTCTCCCGATGACGTATATGTTTCTCCCTCACAAATAAAACTCTTTGGATTGAAGACCGGCGATACCGTACAGGGTGCCGTTCGTCCTCCCAAAGAAGGTGAAAAATATTTCGCACTGCTTAAAGTTGATGCGATTAATGGTAAGAGCCCCGAAGAAGTACGTGACCGTGTGCCTTTCGACTATCTTACTCCGCTCTTCCCCTTCGAAAAGCTTAACCTTTTTACACAGCCCAACGATTACAGCACCCGCATCATGGATCTCTTTACCCCTATCGGTAAAGGACAGCGCGGCCTGATCGTTGCCCAGCCCAAAACCGGTAAGACTATGCTGCTCAAAGCAGTGGCCAACGCCATTGCCGCCAACCATCCGGAATGCTACCTCATGGTAGTACTGGTAGATGAGCGCCCGGAGGAAGTAACCGATATGGAAAGAAGCGTACGCGCCGAGGTAATTGCCTCTACCTTCGATGAGCCTGCAGAGAAACACGTAAAGGTTTCTACCATTGCCCTGCAGAAGGCTAAGCGCCTGGTAGAGTGCGGCCACGATGTAGTGATCCTGCTCGACTCGATCACCCGCCTGGCCCGCGCCCACAATACTGTAGCCCCGGCCTCCGGTAAAGTGCTTTCCGGTGGTGTGGAAGCCAACGCCATGCAAAAACCCAAACAATTCTTTGGCGCCGCCCGTAAGATCGAAAACGGTGGCTCACTCACGATCATCGCCACGGCCCTGGTAGATACCGGCAGCAAAATGGATGAGGTGATCTTTGAAGAATTTAAAGGTACCGGCAATATGGAGCTTCAGCTCGATCGCCGCCTGGCCAACAAGCGTATCTACCCTGCCATCGACCTTACCGCCTCTTCTACACGCCGCGATGACCTGCTGCTCGACCGCGATGTACTGCAGCGCATGAACCTCCTGCGCGTTTACCTTACGGATATGAACACCGAAGAAGCAATGCGCGAACTGCAGAACCGTATGAAGGGAACCAAGAACAATGAAGAGTTCCTGGCCAGCATGAACCGTTAAGAAAACGTATAATTCCGCAAGAATCAATGAATAAAAGCCTCCTTTCCGGAGGCTTTTTTGTGCCTGTATATACCATGGTGCCCGGCTTATCCGTTATTAATACTCATTTTCCTTTGTAAAAAACCATGCTGGCTCTTATCATGAGAACCTTTGTCCTGATCTCCCTTTTTGTTGGGGCAGCCCTCACCGGGCAGGCCCAAAAGTCGGTTACCGGCCTCTGGACCGGATCACTTACCAACGACAGCACAACCGCACGCCAGGATCAGTCTTTCGAGATCGCCCTTACCCAGTATAAAGAAAAAGTGTACGGCTACTCGCGCCGCACATTCATCGTAAATGATACTCTTTACTACGTATTGAAAAGGGTAAAAGGAAAAGTAAATGGCGATGTTTGTGAAGTAACCGACGATGAATACATTTCGTATAATTTTCCGGGACAGGTAGACAAGGGCGTAAAAGTAACTTATTACTTCCACCTCAACCAGCATGACAGCACCTGGTCGCTGGACGGACGCTGGAGTACCAATCGCGTTAAGCGGAATTTCTATGCTATGAGTGGTTCTGTAGCAATGCGCGAAGAAACCAACCTCGACAACTCCAGACTGTTTGCCCATATGGAAGAGCTAAGAATAGCCAAAGAGGTGCCTTTTTATGCTGCATATAAAGCTCCTCCGGCGCCACCCGTTACAACTCCTTCAGGCAAACCTGTTACCAAACCGGCCAATACCGGGCTGGCCCGTAACGAGCAACAAGTACCAAAACAGGAAGAGGTAAAACCTCAAAAGAATACCAGCAGGGAGGAGAAAAAAGAAAGCGCAGCGTTGAATACACCTGTAGAAAATAATGAACCCGGTTCTGAGCAAAAACAGGCTTCTTCAAAAAAATCTGAGACAAGCCATCCGGCTCCAGCAGTCATCACAAAACCGGCATCAACAGAAACTGTTTCAGCACCGGTATCAAACAAGTCAGTGCAGGACTCGAACTCAATCACTTCGCCGGTTTCTGTAAACACAACTCCTGCCGTGAACAACAACACGCCACGCATACCTGTTGCTGCAGAGTTTGTACATGAACGAATCACAGCTGCTCCTCAGGTGGTGAGCTTCCGGTCAGACAGCATCTCACTTGCACTTTATGACAATGGCGAGATTGATGGCGATACAGTAAGTGTGCTCCTCAACGATGAGATCATACTGGCCCGCCAGGGTTTGAAAGCCTCTGCCATAAAAAAAACCATACAGATCCCTGCGGATAAGGACGAAGTAAAGCTGGTATTGTATGCCGAAAATCTGGGTCGCTATCCGCCCAATACCGGTCTGCTGGTCGTACATGATGGTGATGATGTATACCAGCTTCGCTTTACAGCCGATCTGCAGCAAAACGCAGTGATAGTTTTTAAGCGTAAACAGAAATGAGTTAATTTGGGTGAAGCCATTCATAACCGCCATGAGCCGCTTCATCCTGTTGCTTTTGCTGATTAGCTGTACACAACCGCTATGCGCCCAGCGCATTCAGCACAGCACCATTTATTCGCCCAAAATAAAAGACAGTTTCCTTCTTCAGGTTCGCGTCCCAAAAGGATATAAACCGGGAGTCGCCTATCATCATATTTATGTTCCTGACGGATCATTGAAAATGGGAAATTATATCCTGGGCAAAGACAGCAGCTGGCGCGCCGATGTTCCGGAAAACTGTATCATCATCAGTATTGCTCATACCGGCAACTGGCATGAGCAGCGGCAAAGGGATTTTCTGCCGTCTGATGCCGGCGGATACAGTGACAAAAACTTCGGTCATGCCCGGCACTTTTATCTTTTTCTGAAAAACACATTGATGCCTTCGGTAAGACGCCAGTACGGCGCTTCAAAAAGCACAGCATTTATTGGTCATTCGTTCAGCGGGTTGTTTTGCCTGTATACGCTTTTTCAGGAAGACAAATTATTTGACCGGCATTTTGCTATCAGTCCCTCTGTCTGGGCCAACAACCGTGAGTTGCTAAAAATCGAAAAGCTGCATGCCGTTAAGAGCAAGCAGCTTTCGGGTGAAGTATCGTTACTGGCCGGCGGCCTTGAAGTATTTAATAAGGTGCTGTCATCAACACGGGAATTTTATGATACTACCCTGGCCAGAAAATACCAGGGTTATAAGGTCACATTTGGTACAATCAACAATGCCAATCATTATTCCATCATAAAACCGGGAGTTGACCGCGCCCTCGCCAGTTTCAGAAATTAATCCAGCAGTGCATCAATCTTTGCCGACAGCTTGCGGTCTTTATCAGTCACCACATCTCCGGCGTCGTGCGTGCTGAGCCAGATCTCTACGGTATTCCACGCATTCTTCCATTCCGGATGATGATTGGCCTTTTCGGCTTCCAGTGCCACCCGTGTCATAAAGGCAAAGGCTTCGCTGAAATCGGCAAACTGAAATTTTCTGTACAGTTTATTTCCGGCTTCTGTCCACATAATTTGAATTTTTAAAAAACAAGATGTTCTTTATTCTTTATTTTTTCATGGGTCAGTTCCACTACAAGTTGTACGCCCGAAATTGACCTGATGGCATTGATGTGCTGCAGAAGATCTTCGCTGCTTACAATATCATCTTTCATGAGCCATAAAAAGTCAAGATGTTTGAACTCTGGTAGCAGGTACTCCCCTTCGTGCTGATTCTTGTACAGATAATGTGCCAGCGATCCCGTTGGTTCGAGGTATTCAAAAACAGAAAAAAAATAATCGCGTCTTTTCTTCTGTAGTCTGATCTCAATTTCATGATTGATCCGGAAATCAACGCCCAGCAAATTATTAAGCTGCCAGCAAAACTGGTAGTCTTTTACCGGGGCCATTATTCCCAGCAACCGGCTGTCTTCAAAAAAAGCTTCAGCCAGGTCATGGTTGTTGATGGATAGTTTCAGACTTTTATCAGACACGCCTCGTTTTTTATTTTTTATTAAAACTGTACTTCGGCCTGCATCTCTGCATTTCCGCGTTTGAATTTCACTACCGTTTTTTCGCCTTTGCTGAATTTACCAAGCGCCTGCATATAACTTTCCACTGAACTTATCTTATGATCACCGATCTGGGTTATCACATCTCCGGCTTTCAGTCCGGCACGGGCAGCGGGGCGACCATCGGTTACGCCATCGGCACGCAATCCATTACCACTATAGGTATAATCCGGCATAATGCCCAGCGTAACCTTAAACGCGGTTGAGCGCGCCTGCTCTTCTCTTGTTTTTAAAAATCCAAGTTTCTGATTCTGTTTATCGAGTTTGGCGATCAGGTTGTTTATGTAATTTACAATATGCAGCTCACCTTCATAATTAATACGGTCTGCATCATCAGTGGGGCGGTGATAGTCTTTGTGCTGACCGGTGAAAAAGAAAAGTACAGGAATATCTTTCCGGTAAAAAGAGGTATGATCGCTGGGGCCGGTACCGCTTGAATCAATTTTTATGGCAAACGGCAGTTTCTTTTCCTGTGGGTTGATGACGGTCGACCAGGTAGCGGAAGTACCATATCCTCCAATAGCGAGGGTATGGGTGCTATCACTCAGCCGGCCGATCATATCCATATTGATCATATAGTTTACCGACTTCAGATCTACCGTTGGGTTCTCGGTATAATATTTACTGCCATAGAGCCCCAGTTCTTCGCCGGAAAATGCCAGCAACAGGTAATTGCTGTTTTTTGACTTGCTGCTTTTCAGGATACGTCCGAGCTCAATAAGGGCGGCGGTGCCGCTGGCATTGTCGTCTGCACCGTTATGTATCAGGTGCTCGCCCGTGCGGAGCATGGAGTTGCCATCTTCACCATAACCGAGGTGATCATAATGTGCACCCAACACTACAGTAGAAGAAGCTCCGTTATCAATATATCCCACAACATTGTAACCTGTACGTTTTGCTTCGGCCAGTTTTACATTCAGTTTAAGCTGCAGGCTGGCGGTAGGGTCATTGAAAAAACGGGTAGCTGCTTCTTTTTTCACGTAAATGACAGGAAGAGGTAATGCGGCAGATTTATCCTTACCATCAAAGCGAAGCTGGTCATTTATATCAGACGTATTATATAATATGATCGCCGTGGCCGCTTTGTCAAATGCCTTACGTGCATTGTTACGGATATACTCCTGCACATCAAAATGGGGGTTCTGGCGATTTTCTTCCAGCACTTCGCGAAGGTTTACAAACCAGGGCATTTCTGCTTCCTGTAAAGCAATGGCGGGTTGCGCTTCTACTGCTTTCTCGGCGCTGTAGGGTAATGGAAAAAAATCCTTATCAACAGTAAGCGCCGTCCCATTAACCGAAAAAAAGGTAGATGGGTCGATTTTTTTTCCTTCATTCACTTCAAAAGCCTGGTAATACCCATTGCTGCCTTTGGGAGCAATACCCAGTGCAGAAAACTGACCACTGATATATTCCATGGCCTGTTTTTCACCCGGTGTGCCGGTTCTTCTTCCTTCCAGTTTGTCATCGGCCAGCACACTGATATGTGAACGCAGGTTGGCAAGGGTTAACTTATCAGCTTTTTTAAGTTTTTGGGCCAGGCCCTGCTGTACTGTCAATAACAATAAAAGGGATGCGGAAACGCGAAACAGATTCATAGCGGGTAAAATTTGTAGTGCAAAGGTATTGATGCCAGTAGTTTTTTGGCGATTTAGCCAGCTTATTCTGGCGGGCGGCAAGTAAGAACAATTTGCGGGTTACTTTGTCATTTAATCGTAATTCGTAAACGCATGTAAGCCCCGCACTCTATTTTTGCAGCCTTTTACAGTCAGATTTGAAAAAGAAAACGCTTCATATTGCATTGGTTGGTAATCCCAACAGTGGAAAAAGCTCTCTTTTCAACAGCCTTACGGGGCTGAACCAAAAAGTAGGCAATTTTCCCGGTGTAACCGTCGACAAACGTACCGGCCACACCAGCCTGGCTGGTGCGGATGCCCAGATTATTGACCTGCCCGGTACTTACAGTCTTTATCCACGCCGCCTCGATGAGTGGGTAAGTTATAAAGTGCTTTTGCAGCAGGATGCAGGTATCAGTACGGATGTAATAGTGGCGGTGGCCGATGCCAGCAACCTGAAACGCAACCTGCTTTTTGCCACGCAGCTTATTGATCTCAAAATGCCGGTGGTACTGGCGCTGACCATGATGGACCTGGCGCAAAAAAAGGGAATCCATATTGACCTGGCGGCTCTGGAGCGGGAACTGGGTGTACCTGTGGTGGCCGTAAACCCCCGCAAGCAAAAAGGCATTGCTCAGCTCAGAAAAGCAATTGAGCAGACCGCACAGGGACTGTACAAACCCCCGGTCAACGATTTTATTGATATAAAAGGACTTGCTCCGGCTGCCGTTGATTCTGTAAAAAAATTATTTCCTGGCCTCAGTGATTATGGCGCCGTTCATTACCTGATCAACCATGAATCTTTTGACCTAGGTAGTCAGAAACAGGAGCAGATTGAGGCAATAGAGGTAAATAACCAGTTTAACCCTACCAAAACACAGGCCGAGGAGATTCTCAATCGTTATAGCCGCATCCGCCACATCATGCAGCAGGCGGTAAGTGAGCCCGACCCCCGGCAACAATCCCTTTTTACTGAAAAGCTCGATACTATTTTACTGCACCGGCGCTGGGGCTATGTGATCCTGCTGGCCGTGCTGTTTTTGCTTTTTCAAAGCGTGTTCTGGCTGGCTACCTTTCCCATGGACTGGATCGATGCCGGCACGGCATCGTTTAGCAGCTGGCTTGGCGATATTCTTCCGGAAAACAACTGGACCGACCTGCTCATCAATGGCATCATCGCCGGCCTGGGCGGTATCATCATATTTATACCACAGATTGCTATTTTAATCGGGCTCATCACCATACTGGAAGACACTGGTTACATGGCACGCATCAGTTTTCTGACGGACCGGCTTATGCGCACCGTGGGGCTCAACGGAAAAAGTGTGATGCCCATGATCAGCGGATTTGCCTGCGCCATTCCGGCGGTAATGAGTGCCCGTAGTATCGAAAACCGCAAGGAGCGCCTGCTTACCATTCTCATCACGCCCCTCATGAGTTGCTCAGCACGCCTGCCGGTATATACCATACTGATAGGGCTGGTTATTCCCAATAAATACCTGTTTGGTTTTATTGGGCTGCAGGCCCTGGTAATGCTGGGACTTTATATTCTTGGTTTTGTAATGGCGCTTATCGTTTCGTATGTAGCCAAGTGGTTTATTCATATCCAGGAAAAAAGTTTCTTTATCCTGGAGCTTCCGATGTATCGTTCACCACGCTGGAAAAATGTATTGCAGACCATGTTTGATAAAGCCCGCATTTTTGTGGTAGATGCCGGTAAAGTGATCATGGTTATCAGCCTGCTGCTGTGGGCTCTCAGTTCTTTTGGACCCAAAGGAGAGATGCATGTGGCTACTGAGCGTTACGAACAGGCGCTTGCACAGCCTGGTGCAGATACCACGACTCTTGAAAATGAATATGCCAATGCACGTCTCGAAAATTCTTATATCGGCCATTTTGGTAAATCCATTGAGCCGGTAATACAACCGCTGGGTTACGACTGGAAAATAGGTATTGCACTACTCACTTCTTTCGCAGCACGCGAAGTTTTTGTAGGCACTATGGCTACTCTCTACAGTGTGGGCGGTGAAGAAAATGAAGGCCCGCTGAAAGAAAAAATGAAGGCGGCTGTTCGCAGCGACGGCACCCCGGTATATACACTGGCCACCGGAGTTTCACTGCTTCTGTTTTATGTTTTCGCCATGCAGTGCATGAGTACGCTTGCTGTGGTAAAACGTGAGACCCGCAGCTGGAAGTGGCCAATGATACAGCTGGTTTATATGACCTGCCTCGCTTACCTCATGAGTTTTATTGCTTACCAGGTCCTGAGCTGACCGGTCAGGGTTGCAGCGCGCGCCATTTATCACGCGGTTCGTAATGCTGATATACCAACGCGGAAAGTTTTCGCGCCAGCGTCCATGCCTCATTGGTACGCTGCCAGCTTATGTCTTTATTGTTTTTGGTAAATAGGCAAAAGATATACGGATTGTGCGGCGCGTTTACCAGCAGCACTTCACTTCTTGCCGCATTTACACAACCATTTTTACTAAACACTTCTATAGTGGGTGGAATCTGAGAAATGGCTTCGGCTTCATCCCAGTAGTTACGACCAAGGCAACGCATCATACGATCGCAGGCAGCTGGCGTATATAGTTTATTTGTATAAATCAGTTCAAACAGACGGGCAATCTCTGCAGGAGTTGTTTGCCCCCAGCCATAGATGCTGCGATTGGACTCTCGTCCGGGAGTGCGCGAGTTGACCCTTGTTTGCTTAAGACCGGCACTGTCAAGTATTTCATTGATGCGTGTGCCAGTACCTGCCATTTTTTGCAACCAGAGGCTGGCTGTATTATCGCTGGTAGTAAGCATGAGCATGATAATTTTTTTAAGCAGGATGGATTCGCCGTCTTTGAAAGACCCCAGAATATCTTCTCCTTCATATAAGAGGGAGTCGCGGTATACATGTGCGGAATCATAGTGCAGGTCTCCTCTCTGTATTTTATCCATAATACCCAGCATAATGGGTACTTTCACAATGCTGGCTGTGGGAAAAATAGTATCCGCATTGATCTGCGTAACTCGCCCCGTGCGCAGGTTTTTTACATATACGCCCACATCGCCATTAAAGCCCTGTATGGCTTCCCTGATTTTATGAAGTAGTTGCTTGTCTTGTTTTTGCGCTGCAGCATGTTGTGCAGTACAGGTCAAAACGATAAGAGCGATCAGGAAAAATAAATGTCTCATTTCAAAAAATCTGTTACGAGTGCACAAAAGGCAATGATGCCTGTTTTCATGGCTGCATCATCTACATAAAAGTCGGCCGTATGATGTGGAGGGGCTTTGGCGGGATCTGTGCCGGCGGGCATGCCTCCCAGGTATAAGAATAAAGAAGGGGCCTTAGTACCATAGTAAGAAAAATCTTCTGCCCCCGTCACCCATTCCCGCTCCTGCACACGCTCATTGCCCAATGCCAGCTGCAGCGACGGAAGCATGCGGCGCAGGAGGGCCGGATCGTTGTATGTGACCAGGGTTTTAGTATCTATCATTACCTCCGCCACTGCGCCCGATGCCTGAGCAATTGTTTCGGCCGTATGGCGGATACGGCGATGCACATCCTGTTGCATAGTATTGTCCAGTGTGCGGATAGTGCCATCGAGGGTACAGGTTTCTGGAATAATATTGTTGCGAACGCCACCCTGTATCTTGCCAACCGTGATCACAACCGGACCGCGGGTGAGTTCGCTTTGACGGCTTACGATCTGTTGCAGTCCCTGTATGATTTGTGCCGATACCACTATAGGGTCTATACCCAGCCAGGGCTGTGAGCCATGACTGCCATGACCTTTTACTTTAATTGAAAACCAGTCTGACGATGCCATAAAGGCACCGGACTTGTATTGAATGGTACCAACCGGTGTGGCAGAGTTGATGTGCAGGCCAAAAACGGCATCTACTTTAGGATTCTCCATTACACCTTCTTTCACCATCAATGCAGCGCCACCCTCTTCACCCTCTGGCGGGCCTTCTTCGGCGGGCTGAAATATAAATTTGATTGTGCCTTTCAACTCTTTGCGCAATGGGGCCAGTACTTCTGCCACACTCATAAGCATGGCTACATGGGTATCATGCCCGCAGGCATGCATCACCCCTACCTCCTGTCCATTATAGGTTGCTTTTTCCTTAGAAGCCCAGGGCAGGTTTCCCCGTTCTGTAATAGGAAGGCCATCCATATCTGCGCGCAGCGCAATACAGGGGCCGGGTTTTGAGCCGCGCAGAAGGCCCACCACACCAGTCACCCCCACTCCTTCTTTTACTTCCAGGCCAAGCGCACGGAGGTGGTCGGCTACGAGACGGGCTGTTTTTACCTCCCGGTTGCCCAGCTCGGGTTGCTGATGCAATTGATGACGCCAGGCAATACAGCGGGACTCAACTTTGTCAATAGCAGCCAGGAGAGACTTACTGAGCTGAGCCTGCAGATAAGACCCGCTTAGCAGTCCGGCAAACAAAAGCAATCTGCGCATGTAAAAAATTTCCTGAATTTACCATAAAAATCTCTTTAATCATTTACCTTCAAACGAACGTGTAGACGGTTAGGGTTATCCAAAACTGCTTCAGTTTATTTCAGGAATGCTACTTAGACATTTACATTTTCTAAGAGCTGTGTTGCTCCACAGTGTAACGGCTTTTGGTGGCCCGCAGGCTCATATTGCCATGATGATGAAAACATTTGTGAAGGGCACACACTATGTAACCGAGCAGGAGCTGATGGAATACAATGCTTTTTGTCAGTTGCTGCCCGGGGCATCCTCTACACAAACACTTACGCTCATTGGTTATAAAAGAGGGGGGGTACCGCTGGCTGTGCTCACGCTTATTGTATGGATACTGCCTGCCTGTATATTTATGGGTGCGCTTTCTTTTCTGCTCCATTATATAGACCGAACTGCGCTGCACAATGATATTTTTAAATTCATTGCCCCCATGGCTGCAGGCTTTCTCGTATATGCCTGTTACGCAGCTTTTCCGCATGCCATCCGCAATACTATTACCTGGGTGATCATGCTGATAAGCGGCCTGGTCACTTTTTTCTTTTTTAAAATGCCCGCTGTCTTTCCGCTGCTGATCGTAACCGGCGGAATTGCCACTAACCTGAGTCGAAAACGTATACCTCAGGTTGAGCAAAAGCCGCGTAAAATAAAATGGTGGAACTTCTGGCTGTTTGGAATCATCTTCATTGCAGCTGGCATTGTGAGTGAAACTGCTAAAAAGAATGACTGGCCCGACCGTAAGCCCATCAACCTTTTCGAAAATATGTACCGGATGGGCAGTTATGTTTTTGGCGGTGGACAGGTGCTGATGCCCATCATGTACGAACAGTTCAGTATCCGGCCGGATGCCATCCGGCAGAAAGATCAGAATGTAGTGCAAATCGATAAAGAAGAAATGTATACCGGCATGGGCATTGTGCGTGCAGTACCGGGACCCGTTTTTTCAATCGCATCGTTTGCCGGAGGTATGGCGCTTAAAGACATGGGGCCCGAAATGCAGGTGCTGGGCTGTGTGATTGGAACAATCGGCATTTTTTTACCAAGTGCACTCCTGGTTCTTTTCTTTTTCCCAATCTGGAACAACCTTAAAAAATATGCTGCAGTATACCGATCGCTCGAGGGCATCAATGCCTCGGTAGTTGGCATCATGATCGGTTCTACTTTTTATATCCTGAAGGATATTTCGCTTATTAACGCACAGGCCATCAGTGCAATCAACCTGGGTGTGATATTAGGAACTTTCCTTTTACTCTGCTATACAAGAATTCCATCGCCGGTGATTGTGGCTATTTGTGTAGCCCTCGGGTACTTTATAAGATAGACGGTGAAAGGTGGAAGGCAGAGGGTAGGTATTAGAAGAATAGGATCACCATGCGTGGCCAACCTACGGAACTCCTTTAATAATTGTATTGATACTAAAAACCAGGGTAGTTTTTTCCTTCATCCTTTTAACCTCAACCTTACTTAAAACCTACAACTTAGTACTCTACCTTTTATAATGGCCGGTACGTTCTATTTCTTCGCGCACGGCATCGGGAACCATATAGCGAATGGATTTGCCGTTTCGGATAAGCTGGCGAATTGTCGTTGCCGACAACTCCAGCAGGGGCGCCTGCAAAGTATGCAGTTTTGCCCCGATGGTATTATTTACGGGAAATCCAGGCCGCTGATATACATAAACAGGATAATTGTCTATTATGTAAGAAGCATTATTCCATTTATGCAAATTCTGGAAACTGTCACTGCCCATGATTACGGAGAAAATGTGTTCAGGATATTTTTCGGAAAGATGAGCAAGGGTAACGCTGGTATATGAAGGGCGGGGCAGGGAAAACTCCACATCAGAAACCTTAATGCGCTGATCGTCCGCAGTGGCCACGCGCAACAGATAGAGGCGATCATATTCGTTGAGAAGACTATGATTGATCTTAAACGGGTTTTGTGGAGAGACCACAAACCAGACCTTGTCTATTTCTGTCTCATTAAGAATATGGCTGGCAATGATCAAATGACCCGTATGCACAGGATTGAAAGAACCGAAATATAAACCAATATTCATTTAATATATTGACAATCAATCAATTACATCAACAACAATATGTGCGGCCTCATCTAAGCGAAGGCTCAGCCGATAGCCGGCCACCTGCACCGATACCGGATCACCAAGGGGGGCAATTTGCTCTACCGAAATGGTTTCGCCAGGCAGACAACCCATTTCCATTAATTTCAGATGAATCTCATGGCTGTTTACTTCTTTGATCACTGCATGCTGACCAGGCCTTAACTCGGATAATTTTTTACTCATACCAACACGGTTGGAGCAAAACTAACATTGATTTTTCTGCTTTGTTTACGAATTTTGAAAATATGCCATCAGCAACAAAATCAAATATTTGTTTCTTTTTTGAAACCCCGGTAAGCCTTCGCAACCGCACACAATTAAAAGAGGAAATCGTACGCATTTTTAAACGCCATGGCAAAAAGCCGGGTTCACTGAACTTTATTTTCTGTACAGACAAACGGCTTCTCGAAATCAACCGCCAGTATCTTCAACATGATTACTATACCGACATTATCACTTTTGAACTCAATGCTCCCGGCCAGCCTGTAGAAGGCGAGATTTACATCAGTATAGACCGCGTGAAGGATAACGCCCGCCAGCTGGGCCAGCCCATTTACCGCGAATTGCACCGCGTAATCTTTCATGGTGTACTGCACCTCAGTGGCTTCGGCGATAAAACAGATGCCCAGGAAGCAGAAATGCGCCGCCAGGAAGACCTCTGCCTGAAAAGGTACCTCAAATAAGGTTGAAGGTTAAGGGTTTAAAGCAGACAACCCAGATAAATGGTTTTCTCTCCCGAGGGTCTTACATTCCCTGCAGGCCCGTATCGCAATACAGGATTACAGCAAAAGACTTTTCTGATCAGATCTTCAAACGACACTATGGGTGGCAAACCTCCTACCCCCGTAGGCCCACATTGCAATGTGGGCCTACGGCAAAACGCTTCTCAAAATGGGGTTCGGGAAAGAATCCAGGTAAATAGCACGTTCTCCATTGTCTTGTGCTCCCGTGTAGGGACGTATCACAATCCGGGCCTACAGCAAAAGGCTTTTCTAATCAGATCTTCAAACGACACTATGGGTGGCAA
>JAGODE010000109.1 GCA_017998385.1 Chitinophagaceae bacterium
CTTTCAGCCAATCCAATTTAATCTATTATGCCATTATATCTTAATTATCGAAAAACCTGAAACCTACCAGAGCCAGTATAAAACCACGCATTCATTTTACCATTCACATTTAGAAAGTAAAACGGCTCAATATATTTCTCTCTTTTGAAATTGACAATTTCCCAACTTCGGCCATTATCGCCAGTTTTTAAGAGTCTGTAAGAGACATCTGTACCTTCGCGCTTTCCGACGACAATCCATTCAGTTCCATTATTGCTGTAATACCCCCCAGGAAAGAAAGAAACATCTTGCGGATATGAATACTCAAACTTAAAGCGATTACCTATAAATGAATAAATAGTAAGATGCCCCTCTTTAATACCAATTAATTTAACTTTATTATCAAAATTGGTTAAAAAATTACAATCAAACCCATTCGGTAAGTCAAAATAAATTACGCTACTATCCTGCATGCCAAATTCTACCAGTATATTTTTCTTATCTCCTTTACCGGCATTTGAAGAAAGGAAAATTAATTTTCCATCTTTCATTATCACGTCATAGATAGGAAATGGAGACTCAATAACAGTCCAACTTTTACCAAAGTTCTTTGACACATTTATGTACGACTTATTTTCAAGGCTATCAGAAGTAATTGCAATATAAGAGCTATCACTAAAAAAAAGATTACTTATTCGTTGAGGGAAAGCGTCTTCTTTGCTCCATGTATCACCCAAATCATTCGATGAATAAGTAGAATAGTCTAAATAATTTTCGCTTGTTTTAAAAGTAAAAAGACTCGTATTATGCTGTACAATATTTATCAAACTACCTCGTCCGAAATTTTTTCCGATCCAACTTTTCCCTCCATCGATTGTCTTGTACAACAAAGCTGTTCTATTTACAAAAGAAAAAGTGTCACTATTTTGGTCTGGATTATGCGTAACCTGATCTAAACTTCCGACAATAAATCCTGTATCACTATTACATAAAAACATTGAATTAAGCCTCAGATTATTTGAATCAAGACCCGTGGCTTCGATTATCTTTAAATCATCCTCGCGCATATCGCAAGAACGTAAACTAAAAAACATAGCCAATAAAACAATCCATTTTACTTTCATGTTATTCGATTTAAAAAATAAATGATGGGTTAATAATATTCCTTACGATACCCATAATTCTGTACTCCGGATTTGACCAGTGTTGAGGATTCTGTTCCATTTTTCTATCAAAAAAAGGCTTATTCTCCAGATAATAATTATGAACCCTTGCTTTAATCTCGTCTTTATTATTTATCACTTCTGTAAATTGCTCAAGAGCAAAAATCGGATGCGTAAGATAATACCAAGCCTGATCTTTGGCTATTTGACCTGCTTGTGCTAACCCTCTATCACTAAATAAATCTTCAGCTTTAGGAGTTAGCCCAATTTTCACTTTATCCATTATTGGAAGTTGTAATACGCCCGCATCTTCATATGCTTTTACATGGCTTCCAAATGCGAAGTCAGTGAACTTTTTATTATTTAACTCCAAATTCCTATCTTCTAATTTGGGTGATTGTAATTTGTCTTCAATAGCTGTTTGTAAATTGACTAATGCTTTTTCAAGCCATTCTTGTCCCGCCCCTGATAAAGTTTGTTTTATTTCATTCTTAAACTTATTGATATAAACATTCCCATATCCTAAATAATACTCTGGGATTTTAGCACCAGGATTCCTTTTCTGAAAATCTTTTACCCTTTCGATGTAATAGGACATCGTACCAACACTCACAGGTGTGGGCCTAGGGCTGACTGTATCACCTCTAATATCAGTATGCCAAACTGGATTATCTTCAAAAACCGAATAAGGGCTAAAACGTATATTCGGCTTAGGATCAATGTTCCATCTCCTTCCTAACCTCGCATCATACTGCCAGAACTCAGCCGTCATACTATTGCCATTCGGATCAATTTCTGCACTTCTTTCCTGTCCATTAAATCCATGTCGATAGCTCTCACTCTCCGGCAACTTCCTTCCCGGCATGATCATCCCAAACGGATAATAATCATTCGCAGTCACCACATCTGCCTCGTACCAGGCCACTTCCCCATTACCATCATCGGTCGCCAGCTTCTTATCATTAATGGTAACAAGCACATTGCCCAGGTGATTGCTTAATTCAAAGATCTTTTCGCCTCTGGTGAAGGTAATCAATTTACCCGGATCAAAACCCGTGGCCAGGGTCACGGCTTCCGGATCGGTGGTTCGTTTGCCCGTCAGCCCCAACCGGCTGCTGCCATACAGGTGCAGTTCGCTTTGATCCAGTGTACCAGCACCATCTTTCTGATAAATACTCATCACATTGCCGCTGGCATCCCGTACATATACGGTAGTCTTACCGTCGTAGCTTTTACTGATCCGGTTGCCGGCCGCATCGTAGGTATACTTAATAGTACCGCCGGGTTTAACAATGCTGTCTATTTTTCCATATACATTCCAGGCAATGATCAGGTTTTCTGCTTTATCCTGTACCAGGTTGCCGATGGCATCGTATACATAGTTTTCCGTCTCGGTCTGGTTGTCGATATCTGCTCCGTAGTTTCCGCTATAACCGGCATCATCCAGCACCTGCTTCAACTGGTTGGTATTGGCCCAGTATTTATAGGTAAGGCTGTCCATCAGTTTGGCACTGTCGGGCACCTCCGGTGAGCCATTGCGGATATAGTTCAGGATATTGCCATTGGCATCATATTTCACATCTTCCCGGTAATCATCGAGCAATACCGGTGTCCAGGCATTGGTTGAATTATTGAAGCCCTTGTAGGCCCGCATACTTACCAGGCGGTTCAACTGATCGTAGCGGTATTTGTAAAACAGCGGTGCGGCATTCACTCCCGAAGCGGCCCTGCCCAGGGCAGCCAGGTTCACACTCATACCGGCTATATTACCATTGTACAGCGATCGGAAGTCGGCATTATTGGGTTTTGCAAACGGCGCCACGCCGTCACCTATAGCCCGGTAATCGCTGTGGCCGATGGTATCGTAATAATGCAGTGCCAGGCCAAATACATCCCTGGCCACCGTCATACGATCGAGCAGGCCATCCTGCCCCATGTCGTTGCTGCCATCACCTACAGCCGTGCCATTGATCCCCTTGAGCCAGCCCTGCAGCGTATAGGCATAGTCCAGTCCCTGCACATTCAGCTGCCCGAGTTTGGTACGCAGCAGCGGACCATGCCGGTAATACTCATAGGCAGCATCTTCTTCCCAGATCACACTGTCGCGGCTGGTCTTTACCGAAGTGAGCCGGTTCTCGGCATCGTAATAATAGCGGTGATAAAATGCATCTGTCTCACCGGGTTGGTAATTCACTCCATTTACCTTACCGCTGATCAGGTCATAGTTATACGTGATCCGTTTATACCGGTCGCGGTCATCGGTCGCCATCACGGCTATACCTTCATAGTCCTGCACCAGGGTATCTACATTGCCATGAATATCGTAGGTATAGAAGGTACCGGCTACTTTTGACACATCGGCGGCATCCCGCTTGATCCAGCTATAGCTCACACGGTTGCGAAGAACATAACAATTGAAATAATAATTTTAAAACCAGCTGCAGTGCTACTGGCATCGGCTGTTGCAGCCTGCCCCGCTCTGCGGGGACGCTCCATTCAACTGCTGGATCACGGATGGGCAATATGGAAGAGCCTGACATCTGCCAGAAAGCATTTTGAACGAAATTATGCCTAGCTAAAGGCTAAGCATAACAATACTGAAGTTTGAAAAGTAAACTACGGCGAACAGCGAAGTTTTAATACAGTTTGTATAAGCTCTTTTATTACCGTATTATTGCATAAGCATGAAACACGATAATACTACTTTTGCTACTTAAAACAACAAATTTTGGCAAATAAAATATTGCTATAACTAAAAAAGAAATCTTTGTTTTGACAATTGAACAAGCATTTTTTAGTATTAGCATAACCATCATATAATTGCTTAAAAATCTACTCAGCGATCATAATATATACGACTTTTCCCAGCTAAGGTCAAAAATATTAGTCGAACACGCAACCTATATAGCATTAGAACCATCTTTCATTTAGCCAACAACCGAAGCATGAAAAGCTTATCCCAACTATTCACATTCTTTATTATTATCATTACCAGCAGTAATTTGGCCGGTCAGGATACCATTAATTGGCGCGCTGATTATAAACTAAAATGGGAAGACTTCCAAGGAACTCCAGACAGCAGTTTAGATTATAAAGCAATTTCGAGCCCTGCTATTAAATACTATTTATCTAACACTGATAGCAATTTCACTATTACTATATTTTGTTTCTTTAAAAAGACCAAGTCTTGGGTTTCAATAAAAGACAGCACCTTACTTGAACATGAACAAGGGCATTTTGATATCGCTGAAGTCTTTACGAGGAAATTTCGAAAAAGAATTAAAGAATATAAATTTAACCACCGTACAGTTTCATTAGATATCGAAAAAATTTTCAAAGAAATAATTGAAGAACGAGCACATTTCGACCTCCTATATGATAAAGAAACAAACTACTCTCGTAATAAAATAAAACAACATTATTGGAATAAAAGAATAAAAGAATATTTAAATAGATTTAAAAACTATGAGAAAATGAATAACCTTCCGAAGTTTACCGAAAACAAAAATACACCCCCTTAAAAGTCAGAAAGATGGCTGACCTGTTTTTTTATAGTTTATCTAACGATTCCATTCTGTTTTATTTTGAGGTGTCGAGGAATTAGGTGACAAGCTTGACTTAGAAGCCCCTATTTGACCTGAACGCTTAACAGCTCCAGTTGGTTTACCATTCACCAATTTTTGTCTGATTTTATAAACTGTTTCACGATAGCCAACTCTAATGTTTTGCATGACAGGGTTTATGGCTTCAGCGGTAATTGTTGGAGAATCACCACCTACATAATTAATTTGGGCACTCCCTTTTATTCCTTTTGCAGCTAACATACTATTTATTTTTGTAGCACGTGCCAAAGCTAATTCCCGAACGTTTTTATAATAGTCGGTACTCGCATCCCCAGACCCTGCAGCAACAGATAAAGTGTAATTTATCTCGCGTATACCATCTTTCTGTAACTGACTAGTAAAATCATTCATAGACTTAGCGGCGGCAGCATCACTTAAAAAGTTTGCTCTTTTTAATTCAAATCGTATATCTATCGAATATGTTTTAGGGAGTTGAATGAAATTATCTGTATATACATGTTCAACACCTTCCCTCCAAGAAATAACATCTGGAGCCTTCGTTCCTACCGATCCTGGTTGAAGTGGATCAGTTTCTACTTCGTTTGTTTGACTTGTATTATTCTTAGTATTTGGCTCGGGATCAGGTATTTTCTGTGGATGAACTGGTGCCTTTGGAGTCGTTGAATATTCTAAATATTCTTCTCTACCAGTGAGAAGGTTAACATAAATACTTTTAATTTCCAAAGGTCCACCGGGGTCACCCTCCTGCACAACTGTAGTGCCGACAACTCTCACCACTGGTGTTCCTCCGAAGGGATCAATAAATGTTTCACCTTCCTTCATTGTTCTACCATTTGCGGTGATTGCAAATATTTTTATTTTTTTCGTTGTTTTTAACTCCTCTAATCCATCTAAATCAATAGCCCATATTGGCATATTTCCTGCGAATTGATATGGTGTGTACCAAGGATATGATTGAAAAAGAGGATCCACAGATAAAAATCTTCCGACTCGTGGATCGTAAATTCTAAACCCATAATCATATTGCATTCCCATTCCTTTTATTTCAGAATCTTGTTCCTTTCCATTAAACCCATAACGCCCCAAGGCCCCATACGTTCTTCCCGGCATAAGCATCCCAAATGGATAATAATCATTGGCCGTCACTACATCTCCTTCATAATAGGTCACTTCGCCGTTACCATCATCCACGGCCAGCGTTCTGTCTTTTACCGTTGCCAGCACATTGCCCAGGTGATTGCTCAAGTCAAAGATCTTTCTACCCCTTTCGAAACTGTACAGTGTTGCAGGCTCATATCCTCCCTCCAGGGTAATACCTGTTTCCGGAGCAATGCCGGGTCCATCGATCAGTCCCAGTCTGCTGCTACCGTACAGATGCGTCTCTGACAGCGACCAGGTAGTGGCAGGCGCTCCGACATACACGTTCATGACATTGCCGGAGGCATCCCTTACATACACCGTCAGTTCATCATTGTACAACTTGCTGATCCGGTTGCCAGCGGCATCATAGGTATAAGTTATAGTATTACCGCCGCTTTTGGTAATGGTTTTTATTTTGCCGTATACATTCCAGGCAATGGTCAGGTTTTCTGCTTTATCCTGTACCAGGTTACCGATGGCATCGTAGATATAGTTTTCCGTCTCTGTTTGATTGTCGATATCTGCCCAGTAGTTTCCGCTATACCCGGCATCATCCAGCACCTGCTTCAACTGGTTGGTATTGGCCCAGTATTTATAGGTAAGGCTGTCCATCAGTTTGGCACTGTCGGGTACTTCCGGTGAGCCATTGCGTATATAGTTCAGGATATTGCCATTGGGATCATAACGCACCTCTTCGCGATAATCGTCAAGCAGTACCGGTGTCCAGGCATTGGTGGAATTATCAAAGCCCTTATAAGCCCGCATGCTTACCAGGCGATTCAGCTGATCGTAGCGATATTTATAAAACAGTGGCTCCGCATTCACACCTGCAGAAGCCCTGCCCAGGGCAGCCAGGTTCACACTCATGCCGGCTACATTACCATTGTACAGCGATCTGAAGTCGGCGTTGTTGGGTGCAGCAAATGGGGCTACGCCTTCGCCAATAGCACGGTAATCCGGCAATCCTGTTTCGTTGTAATAATGCAACCCATAGCCCAGTACATCCCTCGCCACGGGTGAGCCTGCAGCATAACCATCCTGCCCTGGATCAAACGCACCATCGCTTACCGAAGTACTGTTAAGTCCTTTTATCCATCCCTGCAATGTATAGGCATAATCCAGTCCCTGCACCTGCAACTGACCTGTTACAGACCTTGCCAGTGGCCCATGCCGGTAGTATTCATACCGGGCATCGCGCTCCCAGATCACGCTATCGCGGCTGGTGAGTACACTGGTCAGGCGGTTCTCCGCATCATAATAATAGCGGTGATAGAAGGCATCCTGCTGGCCGGGCTGATAATCTACTCCATTGACCTTACCACTTATCAGATCATATTTATAAGCAATCAGCTTGTGCTGATCTGCCTCCGAAGCACCGAGTGCGGCAAGACCTGCGTAATTCTGCAGCAGCGTATCCACATTGCCCATAATATCGTAGGTATAGAAAGTTGCCGATGCTGGTCCGGCATCTGTGGCATTGTCTTTCACCATCGAATAGCTGACCCGGTTGCGCAGGTTCCGCTGATTCATATACCCTTCATGTCCCATAACACCTTCGGGGTAAAGCTCATAACCATACGGCAGGTCATAGCCGGTAACGGTAAGTTGTTCCCGGATACCGCCACCACCAGTGGTCGTTGTGATCCAGGTTTCCAGATCTTCCGGATCCTGGCTGATGACCTGAGTCATGGCCGTAGTTTGTGTTTTTTGGCCTACTTCCACAATACGGCCCAGCAAATCATAGCGTGTATAACTGTATCGATCTTCCAGTGCCTGTTGGGCATTCTGGCTTACAACGAGACGCCCCAGTTTATCGTACCAGAACTTAGAGAGGCCGCCATCGGGACTCTTTTGCTGCACTACCTGATTAAGGCTATTATAGCGATACTCGGTAACGAGACTATGGGGACGAGGCAGGAACTCATCATTTTCCCTTGCCTCTTTAACTTCCGCCAGCCAGGGCTCTCTGAAATCGGGGTTTACACCTTTAGGCGGTACCGTCTTTGCCAGATTACCTCCCTGATCATAATAATAAAGGGTATAATGATACTCGGAGTTTTTATACTTCACGGTAAAACTCTCCCGCTCTTTTGCTGCGGCAAATGCATCGCGATAGGCTGCTTCCAGTTGACCTAAAAGGAATTCTTTACGGATACGATAGATCTCCTGTCCCTGAGCAATACTCATATTCATGACACGCTCACAGGGAGGATTAGTTGTTACTACCCCGGTAGTATCGGTAACAGCAGTAGCGTCTATACACACCACCGTCTGATTGGCCGGCTCGCCACTGCTGATGTAGGCAATAAACAAATCGTTGACGCCGCTTTCGAAACCAGGCAGCAACTCTACCGTGGAGGTAGCTGTATACTCCGGCGGAGTATTGCCGCTTCGGCTGCTGACACTGAGGTTGGCCACACCACCACCGATATTACCTAAATACGTTCCGAGGTCGCAATTGGCACTGTCAGCTAACTGTGCATATTCAGCCCAACTCAACTGCAGACCGGTACGATAATTCAGGAAACGGGCATATAGCTGGTTATGCGCAATCTGTGTATCAGACAGGGCATAATTATTAAAGATTGGCCCGGTGTTGTAGGGGAAGTAAGGGCCGGCATTGGTAACCGTATTGAACGTATCCTTAAACGCCTTTGTCAATATACTCAACTCTGCACAACTGAAACACTGATCGGTATTTACATACCCACATCTGAGGAAGTCAGGTAATATTACAGGAACTGGCAACACAATATTTCCCCTCCAGATAGTATCACACACGGTTATGGGGCAGGTAATATAACAACTGTCTTCGGGCACGATAATCAGTTCGGGCATACAACGCTGCTTGATTTCACTCCAGAAATATCCGGGAGGGCAATCACCGGGTGAAGCACGCATAAAGCTTTGCCAATTTTCACAAACGGGTGGTGTGCTGTCACAATGATAGAAAATAGTGTCATTAATCGTGCGGCATTTAATATCATATCCACCAAGACTGTCGCATTTGCTGAAAGCGTTGTACAGCGTGCTGGTGAGGGTATCATGATAAGTGGCCCACAGAAAACTGTTAAACCCGGTCATTGTAGAGGGATTATATCCTGCGGTGATCGCTTCGGCTTTCAGCGAATCTACCCGGTCACAATTACAACTATCGAGTGTGCTGGCAGCAGTTTTTATAAGCTGTCTGCCTTTGCCATAGGGTTTGGGAAATTCGATCAGATAGGCATTACAAATCGAATTTCTGTTAATGCCATGAGCTGCAAATACAGCGTTGATCACTTCTTCAAAACTACGCGGAGAACCATCTACGGGTGTACCCGGAGCCACATTAGATGCCCCGTAGGGACTTGTGGCATCCTGACCTTTTTCGCAAACAGCCACCATGCCTTCCATAATCTCTTCCAGTATCGCCTCCCTGTCAGGGTGAATGGCCAGGCTATCACACTGCAGCAGCCACTGACGCCAGTTGTTGATATAACTGCTGCAGGCGCTGCTACCCAGCCCGCCATCCGATCCCAGTCCGGTGGTGTCAGGCTCTGTATAGGTATATGGTGTGGAAGGATAACCCGTCCAGCCATACTGGCTGGCTTCCTGTTGCCTGCTGGTAGGGAACCGTAATATATAACCAGTACTGGCTAAATCATTTGCATCGGTATTTACCACGCTATCGGCCAGCAACTGGTTGATCTGCACATCGCGGGCCATATTATAAAGATTACGGAAGCTACGCCATGCCTGGTCTTTTTCCGCAGTGGTCAAGCTGCTGAAAGGAGGTACGCTGGGAGCTGCTGTATAGCAGTTGTCACGTGCCGGTTTGCTGATAATATCTTTACATTTCACATCACCATACGCCAGTCTCCATAGAGAAAGTCCCTGCAGATAACTTGTGCCAATCCATTTTCCCATGCTGTCTTTCATGGCAGCCGGTGCTTTTGAATAAAATGGATCTGTAATGCTGAGCGCATTCGTAAAAATGAATCCCGAATCGCTGGCCGCCTGCCAGGTATCAACATTTAAAAAGCGGTAAATCCAATCGTAACTCTGGGCAAGTTTTTCTTCTGCGAAGCGCAGTTTGGGAAACTCCGGGTGATAAGGCAGCAGTGAATTGGCCCAATTACGGTTAAATACTGCATTAAAAGCATTTTTATCCAGTGTACCCAGGAAATCATAAGCATTCATAGTACCGGTGGGATGAATAGTCAGATCAATATCGCCCTGGGTATTGTAATAATAATCGAGCGCCGTACCGGTTGCATTTTTAGGTTTGCGGTAAAAAGGCTGTGTAGCGGGTGTATTAGTTGAAAAAATATTATACTTATTGTATAGAGTTGTCGGCATACCCGCAGCAGGCAATGCGGAACCTGCATACTGACCGCTGAAAGGCATCATGTCCTGCAACATCTGCTGACGTTTCATTTTCAGGAAAGGAGAAGCCTGTACACACAGGTCATTGCAACGGGCCAGCGCTTCCCGGTAAGCCAGCGCGATCTCCCGATTGAGCGCTGTTGTGTCGGCGACGGATGCCCAGTCTACATCAGCCAGATATTCACTGCGGAAACTGGCCGAATCGCCCAAGGCCGTAATACATGCCTCACAGCTACTTTGGGTTACCACCGTGTCACATCCGGTCACCGTGATTAACACATTGTAGATAGAATCAATAATCTCCTGCTCGGTTTTACAAAGCGCCTTCTGCAGGTACATTTCTTTATAATGTTCCAGTGAATTCTCGCTCAGTGTAAGCGTCTTGCGTACCAGGTAAGAGCCGGGGCCCAAAATCCGCGAAAACTTAATACTATCGCCAGGTACCGGATTACCATTTTCGTCTTTGAATGCGGGAGCACCGGTAGCACAATCATCATCCGGATCCAGTTTAATATTATTGTAGCGATAAATGATCGGCAGGCTATCGCCCGATTCGTGTACTATTGAAAACTGAAGATCGTACATCAGATCATAACAGCGCACTCCAGAAGTGCAGGTAGGCAACTGGATCGAAGCTGTATCCAGCTTATACACGAAATTATAGGAGGTGGGAACCGGTACCAGCAAACTCGTAACTGATTCGATCATGTTTCCCTTTACCACATTGGTGCCGGCATTCAGCAGGTTACGGGTTATCACCGTACCTGCCTGGTTTGGATACATGTCATTATCGTCGTTATTCAATGCAATAAGATTAGCCGGCGCCTCTCCTGCCAGGGCGGTTGCAATGGTGCGGCCATTCATGTCCACATAACTTATACTCATCTGCCCGTTGGCATCCTGTACCATGTTTTTGGAATAATGCGAGAAATCACCGACCTCTGTACCAAAGAGGCCATCCAGTTCCTCCTGCGATGCGGCTCCATAATAGTAACGTGTTTCATGCCCTCCGCCCATACGGAATGCTTTTCCTACCCCACTTTGTGTGGCTATACGTCCTGTGGCATCTGGCGTATAACGGGTAAGTGTATAAGCATAGCCATCGGCGGCTGGCAGAAAATCAGATTGGCTGCCGCCTGTCAGTTCTTCATTGTTGCGGCTATAATATTTAGCAGCACCTGTGGTGCTATCCATAGGGAAAGGAAAAATACCCGGACTTGTTGGCTGCAGATCGAAAAAGTTCAATGGATCTGTTGAAGGGGTTTGTCCATTGAAAAGATTCAGGTTTTCGATATACGCAACCGAATTCAACATGGTGGGCGCCGGCAGTATTTGTATTGCGGCCCGTCCCTGTTCATCATATAAAGTTTCTGCCAATACAACCTTATTAACAGTATTATCCTTGGTAGCGGTTTGTCTGCCTCGCAGAGAGCCATCATAATATTGCATCACAGACTTACGCTTTCCATCCTCAGCAAAACTGGTGGTTACCTGCCAGTTAAGACTTGGTTCATGCCCGGTATAGGAATATGGTGTACTTCCATAGACCCATTGCCCCTCCTGTGTACCCAGGGTTGTTACCAGAACCGGACGCACCCGGTAGTATAGTTTACCGGTGCCGTTATAATAAAGAGGAACCACATATTCGGTCTGTCCTTCACTGAGTTCTACACGGGTAGCATTATTGAGAAACAATTTGCTGAGTATTACGCTGGGGCCACCGTCTTTATAATTAACAGCCAGTTCATCTTCCAGCCAGGTCCACTCGAGTTGATATGCATTGTGTCCGGTATTAGATGGCCAGGCTGTTGTTATTTTAAGGCCATCCGCTGTAACAAGCGTATGTGCCAGTTCTGTGGGTGTAGCACTTGTATTTAATACATAGCCCCAGGTAATCATCATTTGATTTTCCAGTAAAAGCAATTCCAGACCTTCATTATCATCAATTCCTTCAATATCTATCGCTGTGACTTTAACCTCAACATATTTTGCCCCTTCGAAAGTAAAGGCCTCTTTTGCCTTATACTTTTTTCCTGCTTCTTTAATAAACTCCACCGCCAATGTCTGGGTATGCGTTTCCGTTGCACCTGCGTTAGGACCATATTTAATCTCAACCGTCACCTCTCCGTAAAAATCATTTGCGAGGTATTTTGTGGAAGTTTCAATAAAACTCAGGGTGATAACATTTCTGATGCGGGCCGGAGTCCAAGTACCTGTAGGACATACTGTTGTAACTATAGCATTAACTGCCAGCGGTTCAGAATTTCCCTGATAGCTGTTAGCAACCGTACCGGAGAGTCGGCTCAGCTGCTCGGCTTCGGATGTATACTGGGCCTGCAGGGGAAGCCCATATAAAGTAAAAAAACATAACAACAGGCATAATCTCACACACTTTATGACCACACCTGCCAACTGATGTCCATTTACAGCACAGCTAACCCGGGTCCTAGATAATACGTTTGAAACAGCCATATAAAGAATTCTTAAAATAAAATCAATTGGTTTATTTCTGATTTCAGCGACGGGTTATGCGATAATCCTCATACCCGTTTGCAGGCACCCAGGTACCATCTGATGAGGGAACAATACGATCCGAAATCAGTACGGGCAGCACAAATGCCGGGTCATGATCAATACGATCAAACCGGTAATAGGTAGTTTGTATGCGCAGTACAAACGTTTCCTTATCGTCCTTCATTACTAATGCTGCTGATTTTGAAGGATCATCTTTCCAGCTCTCATATAACTCTTTTTCCAGCGGTAATAACTGGCTCAAATAAGTAATAACCTGAACAGGTCTTTGCTGCCGTGTGTCATACAACATTTCCACTTCATCAAGCGGCTTATCCGTTCCGGCCAGATTTGTCCGATTCCACAAGCGGACTGTATCTATATTATCCGTTCCGCTAATGACAATTCCCCGGTATCCTTTGGCAAGTTGTTGTAGACTGGAATCCCGCAATTGCCAGCCGATCAGCTTCTGCAGCTGTCCCGCTACCGTTTGCGAATGCCGGCTAAGGATCATACGTTGAGCCTGTTTACTGATTTGCAGCAGCATCGTGTCGTTGGCCAGTTGCTCCTGATCTTCGATCCGGAGATAACTGGCCTTTTCCTGCAGGTAAAAACTGGCCCGGGCTCTCATTGTATCCGTATTAATACCGGCTACGGTTTCATATCTAACTATTTCCATCTCCATTTGAAGCGGCAACTGCTTGTACTGATTTCCCATAGATACAAACTGACGGTATGCCTGCAACGTATCAGTATTCTCTATTTTTTTCTTCTCTTTCTTTCTCTTCCTCCCCTGAGACATGACTGGCCCTTCTATAACCTGTATTAGCGTTAAAATCAGTACCAGCCGGAGTAAAACACTCTTTATTGTCATAAAAAATTATTGGAATGATTTAATATCCTTTTGTTTGGCACTTCTCGTTTCGGTGATGGTTTTTATTCCTTTCTCGGTTTCTGCTTTGGTACGTATTAGTGTACCTTCTTCATCATATTCATAGAAACGAGCATAATTATTAGCATCCAACTCTGACAGTAATCGCAGATTCACCGGGTCGTATACATAACTTTTCATATTCGCATTAAAAGGGTGTATCCGTATATCATCTACATATAGCTTAGC
>JAGODE010000110.1 GCA_017998385.1 Chitinophagaceae bacterium
GTAAATAGCATCGCGGATAAAATCTTCATTATATACCTGCACCTCGGTTTGTATGGGCTGCCTGTTGGGCGGCGGCGTATTCATAATACTCAGGTCACGCGCCCCCATCAGACTAAACTGAAGCGTTCTGGGAATGGGAGTAGCAGTGAGCGTAAGGCAATCGACCGTCGTGCGCAGCGTCTTGATCTTCTCCTTATGAGCCACACCAAATTTTTGCTCCTCATCCACAATCAGTAATCCCAGGTCCTTAAACTTAACTTCTTTGCCCAGCAATCCATGTGTGCCTATCAATATATCAATTTTACCTTCTTCCAGCTTCTTGAGTGTTTCCTTCTTTTCTTTAGCTGATTTAAACCGGTTGATATAATCAACAGTGACAGGAAAATCCTTTAACCGCTCACTAAATGTTTTGTAGTGCTGAAACGCAAGAATCGTAGTAGGCACCAGCACGGCAGCCTGTTTGCCATCCACACAGGTCTTAAATGCAGCACGCACCGCTACTTCTGTTTTTCCGAAACCAACATCGCCACACACCAGCCGGTCCATAGGCGATGGAGACTCCATATCCTTCTTTACATCGGCTGTAGCCTTACTCTGATCAGGGGTATCCTCATAAATAAACGATGCCTCCAGTTCGGTTTGCATATAATTATCCGGCGAATGCGCAAACCCCTCCTGTGCCTTACGTTGTGCATACAGCTTAATGAGATCAAATGCAATCTCCTTGACTTTGGCTTTTGTCTTATCCTTTAACTTACTCCATACATCGCTACCCAGTTTATTGATCTTGGGAACACTTCCTTCTTTGCCGGTATACTTGGCAATTTTGTGGAGCGAGTTGATATTTACATAAAGGATATCACTGTCTTTATAAATAATCCGTACAGCCTCCTGCATACGGCCATTGACCTCCATTTTCTGCAAGCCACTGTATACACCAACTCCATGATCTATATGTGTCACATAATCTCCGGGCTGCAATTCGCGGAGTGTTCGCAGGGTTAATGCCTTGTTCTTATTATAGGCCTGCTTTACCCGGTACTTATGGTATCGTTGAAAAACCTGGTGGTCTGTATAGCAAAGCAATTTCAGGTCTTCATCAATAAAGCCTTCGTGAACAGAAGTGGCAACCGGGTTGAATACAATGGAAGCCTTCAGGTCATCAAAAATAGTCTGCAGCCGTTCCAGTTGACGGGGATTCTCGGCAAAAATGTAAAGGGTAAATCCCTTTGCCTCCCAGCTTCTCAGATCAGTGATGAGCAGATCAAACTGCCGGTTAAAGGCCGGTTGCTCACGTGTGTGAAAGCTGATATCAAACGACACGCCGCCCGGAGGCAGGGTGGCACCAAAGCCAAAAGCCACTACATGATGTGTAGATAATGACTGCTCAAAACTCCCGGCTCCTATAAAATCATCCGGTTTTACCTGCGCACGCAGCATTTTATCGTCTTCTTCTGTGGCACGCTGAGCAGGCGCACCGGCAGTCAACTCCAGAAACCCGGCTATATCCGCTTCTGCATCTGCAATCCGCTCGCGACACAATTCATAGTCCTGCAGCCATACTACGGTATTGGCCGGCAGAAACTCAAACAGCGAAACCCTGTCTTCGTTCTCAAACTGGGTATCAACATTGGGAATGATGCTCACCTGCAGCAGCTTGCGCTCGCTCAGCTGCGTTTCAGGGTCTACTATGCGGATAGAATCCACTTCGTTGCCAAACAGTTCTACCCGATATGGCTTTTCGTTGCCGAAAGAATAGATATCCAGGATTCCCCCACGTATAGCAAACTGTCCAGGCTCATACACAAAATCGGTCCGTTCAAACCCATAATCGGCCAGCTTCAGCAGCAGCTGATCCACCTCCAGGGTATCGCCGCTTTTTATATAGATAATATTGGATGATAAGGTGCCGGGTACCACCACCTTTTCCATCAATGCCTCGGGATAGGTTACCAGCACCTTTTTATTACCGCCGGCTGCAATTTTGGTGAGTGCCTCAGTACGCAGCATTACGTGCGAAGAGTTGAGCAGGCGGTAATTTTTCCGGTTTTTGAATGAAGAAGGGAAATAGAAAATATCCAGGGCCCCGGTCAGATTTTCCAGGGTATTATGAAAATAGGCTGCCTCTTCGGCATCGTTCAGGATAATAAGGTGATTGAGCTGGCTGGCAGCGTCATGAGAAAAAGTAGCGGCGGTAACCAGGGCGGGAGCGCTTCCCCGAAGTCCTGTGAGAATCAGTTGCTGCGGCTGGGCAAAAGAAAGCCTGTCCACCAGTTGAAACAGGCGGGGGGTCTGTTGATACTGCTGCAGCAATTCCTGAATCATAGTTCCGCACTGCAAAATTAAGGTATAAAGGGTATAAAGAGTATAAAGGGTTTAAAGAGTGTTTTACAATTGTCAGCCTATTATTCTAAGAAATACCCTTTAAACTCTTTATACGTGCAGAAACGAAAATGCGGCATCATACCGACACCGCATTTTCTACGTCTCCGTTTGTAGCATCAACCGAACTGTGCTTTTTATTGTTGGAGAGAAATCTCTCCCAGGTCTGTAGCCTGGCCATCTTTCACTTCCACATTTTCAAGCGTCACATCTTTGTACGGTTCTTTGGCATCTACAATTACTTTGTAGGTACCTGCTTTTACTGCCAGTGAAAAACTTCCGGAAGTAACTGCGCTCCTGGCAGAGTCGCTACCGGAAATTGCCCATACAGTAGAAGCGCCATCAGCAGGAGCTACTTTACCAACGATTCCCGACTGCGTGGTTGTGAAAGCAAACAAACCTGCTACCATTGCTAAAGCCACGCCAGTTGTAAACATTCTCTTTTTCATCGTGTAAATTTTTATAGTTAAGAAAAATATACCCTGGGCGATGGGCATTCGGTGCAAAAGCATTAATGAAAAAACAAGGACCATGCCAGCCACTTTTTTATGTGGAAAACTCATTTTACATTAGAGAAAGCATTAATAAAGTATCTTGTAGGAGGAGAGCGGAATTTTAACCACATTTTAAATCGCTTGCTATGCCTGTTCAACCATGGCGCACCGGAAAGGTGATACGCATTATTGACGAAACACCTAGTACAAGAAGATACTGGATAGAAGTGCCCGAACTCAGCTCCTTCGATTTTCAACCCGGTCAGTTTGTAACACTCGATCTGCCTATTCATGAAAAACCCGCGAGACGCTGGCGTAGCTATTCCATTGCAAGCTGGCCCGATGGAACGAATGTATTTGAACTGGTAATCGTATTGCTGGAAGGAGGTGCCGGCACTACCTGGTTATTTAATAACGTAGTGGTTGGCAGCGAATTAACCCTGCGCGGACCACAGGGCGTTTTCACATTACCCGATCCGATTGACCGGGACCTGTTTTTTATCTGTACAGGTACCGGAGTAGCTCCTTTCCGGTCAATGGCACACCATGTTTTGAACAACAACATTCCCCATCAGCATATCTATCTCATATTTGGCTGCCGCAAATTTGGTGATGCACTCTATGCCCCTGAACTAAAAGAACTGACCCGTAATGTGGGCTCTTTTCAATATATCACCACCTATTCGCGCGAAGAACCAGGCAACTACGATCACCTGGTCCGCATCGGCTATGTACACCAGGTATATGAAGATATCTGCCGCGCCAAAAGTGTACGCTCTGCCGATAACCCGGAACAAATGATACCACCTCCCGCCTATTTCTTCCTCTGCGGCTGGAAAAACATGATCGATGAAGCCAAACAACGTATTATGGCGCTGGGTTATGACCGCAAATCCATTCATCAGGAGCTATACGGTTAGCACTATTTTCTTAATGTAATGCAACGGCGGAGCCCGCAGAAAAGTCATCCACTCATCTGGCATTTTGTGCATTTATTTGCCGGTTAAATACGGTTGATTACACTTTGTGGAAAATTGTTCCCCAGAGACCGGATTAATCCGGACATTAGCGCACGGATTCAAAACCAGCTTATCACATGACTATTGATGTAAAAAATCTGTTTGAGAAAGATGTCTGCGACAACATCGTGGACCGTCTGCAATCATTAAGCACAGCGTCTGTCCGTCAATGGGGAAAGATGGATGTATCGCAGATGCTGGCCCACTGCAGCGTAGCCTTCCAGGTGCCCCTTAGTGATAAACCCTTAAAACCCATGATCCCTATCCGTTGGTTTGCCTGGGCTTTCAAATCCATGCTGTATAATAATAAAATGTGGCGGCACGGCATGCCCACCAGCCCGCAGTTTATCATAAAAGATGAACGCCAGTTTGAGCAGGAACGCACACAACTCATCGGCCTGGTCAGGAAATTTCAGGAAGCAGGTCCCGGAGTTGCCGGCAAATATCCCCATCCGGCCTTTGGCCATTTTACTCCCGAGCAATGGGGCAAAATGATGTGGAAACATCTTGACCACCATCTGCGGCAATTTTCCGCTAATTGACATTTTACATCAATATGTAAAAATATTGTTAAAGCAAAAGGCCCGCTAAGCGGGCCTTTCTCATTCTTCCTGAAAATAGTTTACAACTGAATGGCTGCTGCCACTTTCTCACGTATCTGCGAAACCGGAATCCGTTCCTGCTCCATGCTGTCGCGATAACGGATAGTCACAGTATTATCTTCTTTGGTCTGATGATCGACCGTCACACAAAAGGGTGTACCCAGCGCATCCATACGACGGTACCGTTTACCAATTGAATCTTTCTCCTCATAAAAACAGCGAAAATGAGGCTTGCACTGGCTGATAATATCCTCAGCTATCTCCGGCAACCCGTCTTTCTTGGTAAGCGGTAATACCGCCAGTTTAATAGGAGCCAGGCCGGCAGGCAGTTTCAGCACAACCCTGCTGTCTGATTTTTCAGCCGTACTCAGATCCTGCTCTTCGTATGCCTGACTGATCACGGCCAGAAACATCCGATCGAGGCCGATAGATGTTTCAATCACATAAGGAATATAATTGCCATAAGGCTTGCCGGTAGCAGGATCTACATCATTATCAAAATACTGTTGTTTCTTCTTGCTGTACTCCTGGTGCTGACGCAGATCAAAATCTGTACGGCTGTGAATACCTTCCAGTTCCTTGAAACCAATAGGGAATTCGAATTCGATATCGCAGGCGGCATCAGCATAATGCGCCAGCTTTATATGATCATGATAGCGGTATTTATCTGCGGGAATTCCCAGGCTCAGGTGCCATTTCAACCGTTCAGCTTTCCAGAATTCATACCAGTCCTTCTGTGTGCCGGGGCGGATGAAAAACTGCATCTCCATCTGCTCAAACTCACGCATGCGGAAAATAAACTGGCGGGCCACAATCTCGTTGCGGAAAGCCTTGCCGATCTGGGCAATACCAAAGGGAATCTTCATCCGGCCGGTCTTCTGCACATTCAGAAAATTCACGAATATACCCTGGGCCGTTTCGGGGCGCAGGTATACCTTATTATCTTCTTCATCAGAAGCGGCAGTAGAGCCAAACTCGGTAGCAAACATGAGGTTAAACTGGCGGATATCCGTCCAGTTGCTGGTGCCACTGATGGCACACTTCACCTTATTGTCTTCAATCAGTTTCTTGAGTGCTGCAAAATCATCTTTTGCCAGCAGGGCATCCATGGCCGATAGCAGCGCGTCGGCTTCTGCGTCTTTACCTTCGGTTCTAAGCCCCTCTGCATGCCCCTCAATCAGGTGATCTACACGATAACGTTTCTTACTATCTTTATTATCGATCATGGGATCGTTGAAGTTGTCAACGTGCCCCGATGCTTTCCAGGTAGTGGGATGCATAAAGATGGCTGCATCAACCCCCACAATATTATCCTGCAGCTGGGTCATGCTTTTCCACCAGTAGTCTTTGATGTTTTTCTTCAACTCGCTTCCCATCTGGCCATAATCATATACAGCCTGCAGACCGTCATAGATCTCGCTGCTGGGGAATATAAAACCGTACTCTTTGCAGTGCGAAATAATCGCCTGAAACTTATTGGTGTCGTTTGCCATAGTGGCGGCAAAAATAAGCCGAAACGGGCACTTTACAGGTATGGAAAGACGTGCTTCTTCTGTAAAATGCCCGGCCGGCCGGAACTAACAGCTGTTATCATGGCTTATAAAGTATCAACTGGTCTATTTCTCGCTCCTCTTTTTCGAGGCTAAGCCCCAGCTTCTGTACCGCTGCCTTTACTTCTTCTACTGTACGCAATACATTTTCTGTACGTATATCATACCTGCCTGTCAACCCCGTTTCATCCACTACGGGCAGCGGTAGCTCATTGGCCAGGTAGTCAACAAAGTTTTTGAGCGGGATGGCGGTACCCTCAAATCCACGCCCGCTAAACCCCCAGGAGCTTTCGGCTGACGTAGCGTTTTTCCAGCTGGCTGCATCCGTTGCACGTAATACATATACGGGCATTAGTTTCTTTTCCATCCGGGCTTTTACCGGCAACAGCATATTCAGCCGCTGCTGCATCAGGATATTGAGACTGTCTTCCTGACCGGGCGCTACCAGCATATCGAAACAATACAGATTGCCCTTGTTGCTGTAATCATTTTCCTTTTTTTCATCAATCTCATAAGCGACCTGACTTTGAGAGGTAATACCAAAAGCAGTTTTATACATCGCAGTAGCCGCTACATTAAAAAATGTGATCCGCCGGTTTTTGAATGGCCCCTTTGGATAGATACGGCTCATCGCCCGCTTGCCAGGCACATACGACATTAAGGAAAGATGGATTTGTAAGGTGCTGTCGAGCCGGTAAAAATCGTTATCATCTGTATTGGCCGCCTGCCCCTTGCTTCGCTCGCCGCTTACGGTCAATTTCCCGCCTTTCAGCATTTTCTGAATAAATGCGGTGTTGATAGAATCAGTTCGCACCAGGCCGATCACCCGGCGCTGACGGTCCAGGATAGCAGACTGCCCTACATAGGTAAAACCAAACTGTTTGTACAGGTGAAAACTGGTGTCTGCCGCTATCCATACACCAGTGGGGCGTTTGGTCAGGTAATTTTGTACCCTTTTTTCGTTGTCATTGGCCAGGGCTATTACCCGCAGATCTTTCCCAAACCGTTTCTGAATTTCCCGCAGCGAATCCATCTCTGGCAGGCAGGGCGCACACCAGGTACCCCAGAAATTAAGAATAATGAAGCGGTCCGGCTGCTTATAAACGTCTACTTCTTTTGCGGGGGCATTTACGATGTTGCGGATTATAAAATCAGGAAATGCATCCTGCAGGTCAATAGTTTGAGCGCTGCCGGTCAGTATTGCCAGTATGCCGGCAATTGAAATGAATATTCTTCGCATATTTTTTATACAAAAAAACCGGCTGGCACGCATTTAACGGGTTAAAGCCCCTGTTAGTCTCTGTTAATTTATGTTAAGCGATACCGGCAATCCGGAAGCGGCCGCCTATTTTTGACTACATGAAAAAACAGGGGCGTGTCATAGTGCTCATCTGCGGAGTCATTCTGTTTGGCTTCACGCTGCTCCAGGGTTTCTGGCTATACCAGTTTTATAATGCCAGCCGCGAGCGCTTACGCAAAGACCTTAACCTGGCTTATGAAGATGCTGTAAAACGGGAGTTCATGCTACGTTGCGATACGCTGGAGAAATTAATGTTTCAATACCTTACAGACACCAGCAAGATCCGCATCAGCAGCAGATGGTCAGAGAAATTCAACCACACAATCTATCGCATCCGGTCTGTGGCCGATACAACAGACCGTTTTGAATTATCCCTGCAGGCGATTGATTTGCCAATTGTAAAACCACTGGATAGTGTATATATCGAAGCGGCCCGGCATCTCGCACATTCCTACAGAAAAGAAAACCTCGAAGAGCATACTATTTATTATTATACCCAGCACCTGGGCAATTATGCTAATAAGCTTGTTAAAGAATGGGCTTTTGATACAGCGCGTCTTCGCCCGCTGCTGGTAGCTGAACTGGAAAAAAGAAATGCATCTGTGCCCTTTCATTTTTACTACGCAGATAAAGACAGCCTGCTCGATCAATCGGTCTTACCTCCGGGAGTAACAGGCAGAAATCAACTGGCCAGCCGCTCGTTTACTACCTTTAAAAACGAAGCAGGCAAAAATTATGTTCGTGCTGTTTTTGACACCTCGCCTTCCTTTATTCTCAACCGGCTGAAATGGATGCTGCTGGGCGCTGTAGTATTGCTGCTGGCCATCGGTTACTCATTTTATTATCTTATTACCCTGCTGCGGCGGGAAAAGAAACTCAGTGAAATCAAAAATGATTTCATCAGCAATATCACACACGAACTAAAAACGCCGGTAGCCACTGTATCGGGTGCGATTGAATCACTCACTCATTTCGACGGCCTGGCCGATCCGGCACGTACACAGCGTTATCTGGGTATTGCGCGGCAGGAGCTCGACCGGCTCTCTTCGCTCATACAGGAAGTACTGCAAAGCAGCCTCTACGACCAGTCGGGTTTACAGTTACGGCAGGAGCGGTTCAACCTGCTTCAGCTCATAGAGGAAGTGATGGCGGCGCAGGAACTGGCCGCAGGCAGCAGGCTCCTTATTTCTTCCAATACTCCCCCGGGAGCCGTTTGGGTCACAGGAGACCGGCTGCATCTGCAAAATGCCCTCAACAACGTGATTGATAATGCGGTAAAATATGGGGGTGATCCGGTGAAAGTAATTATCAACCTGGAGACCGATGCAGAGCGCGTTACATTAACCGTCAGCGACAATGGCAACGGTATTCCGGAAAAATATCTTCCCCACATTTTTGAAAAATTCTTTCGCGTGCCACAGGGCAACCGGCATGCTGTAAAAGGATACGGCCTCGGACTTTATTATGTGAAACAGGTAATTGAAGCACATCGGGGCCAATGCAGTGTAAACAGCTCACAACAACGTGGCACTACCTTTACTATGATCATTCCGGCATGAGTACTATCCCCACACGCATACTGCTTGTTGAAGACGAAGCCAATCTGGCTACTATTATACAGGAAAGTCTGGGCATGCGCGGTTTTGAGGTCACAATTTGCGGCCTCAGGAGTACCGGCCTCGAAACCTATTATTCTTTAAAGCCACACCTGGTCATACTCGATGTAATGTTGCCGGATGGAGATGGTTTTGAGCTGGCCAGGCAGATACGAAACGACAACCTGCAAATACCTGTAATTTTCCTTACCTCCCGTTCATTGCCACAGGATGTGGTACTGGGATTTGAAAGCGGAGGCAACGACTATCTGCGTAAGCCTTTCAGCCTCGAAGAGCTGGTGATCAGGATCAGGGCGCTGCTTAATCCGCAGCGGCATCTGTTTGATCAGCCGCCACAGGAAAAGTATCAATTCGGGAAATATACGTTCACTCCCCATAGTGGTCTGTTGCTGTTTGGAACAAAACAGACCCAACTCACTTCACGGGAGGCAGCCCTGCTGCAACTGCTGGCTGGTCATAAGAACCAAACCGTGGAGCGCCAGCATCTTTTACTGAAAATATGGGGGCACCATGATTTCTTTACCGGCCGAAGCCTCGATGTCTTTATCACCCGCCTGCGCAAGTATCTGTCTGCCGATCCGTCTGTTTCCATTATGAACGTTCGCGGTATTGGCTACCGGCTGGTAGCCCCCTGATCGGCCGCTGAGGGGGCATGCCCCTCCGCTTTTACCGCCGCCGGCTGCTCCTGCAATGTAGTGGTCGACTCCACTTCAACCTGCTCTATCCATACCGCATACTGATTGGGATAAACATGCGATCCGGTATGTATGGCAAAAGCCCGGGTAAAACAGGCACCGAAATACAAAATGATGGCCGAATAATATACCCACAGCAGGATTACGATCACCGAGCCGGCTGCCCCGTATGCCGACGACATGCGGCTATGTCCCAGGTAATAGCCAATCAGAAATTTTCCCGCCATAAACAATACAGCTGTAGCAATAGCCCCGGCACGTACATGCCGCCATTGAATACGGGCATCGGGCAGCACTTTGAAAATAAGGCCGAATAAAAAAGTAGTCACTGCAAAATTCAGCAGCAGATTAAACACATAAGCCACTATCACTTCTGTTTCGGGAAAAACCTCCGTGAGCCGGTTGATAAAGGCATCCATGGCACCATTGATAATAAGCGATACCAGCATCAGGAATCCCAGCGATACAATGATGGAAAAAGACAATAACCGGTTAAGGATCATTTTAAGCCAGCCGCGGCCTTTGCGCGGGCGCGCCCGCAACCGCCAGATAAGATTGATAGAGTCCTGGATTTCGCTGAAGATACTGGTGGCACCCAGGATCAGGGTACCCAGGCCTATCACCGTGGCAAAACTGCTCTCGGGCGAGAGCGTGGCATTGCGGATGGTAGCCTGTATCTGCAGGGCCGCATCCTGCCCTACCAGCCCGGCTATTTGGCCATATACCGTACCCTCCACCGCCTGCTCGCCCCAGAAAATATCACTAACCCAGATCACGATGATAATAAGACCCGGCAACGAAAACACAGTATAATAAGCCAGTGCAGCACTTAATTTAAGTACACGGCTTTGAAAAAAGTCAACAAACGAATCGCGGATGATACACCATGCTTTTCTGAAAGTCATACTGCTATCAGAAAAAAAACTATGCCAGAATAGTGGACAGTTGACAGTAGACAGTGGGCGGTGGACAGAAAGAGATCCTTTTATACTTTTATACCTTTAAACTTTTAACCCTTCTTTACAACTTCGGATTATTCCTGTGCCTGTCTGCATCGCGGATATTTTTCTTTTCAAAATTCCGCTCCAGGGCCTGTGTAAGATCTACCCCGGTCTGATTGGCCAGGCAAATAAGTACCCACAATACATCAGCCATTTCATCGGCCAGGTCTTTTTGCCGGTCGGCAGGTTTCCAGGACTGTTCCCCATACTGCCGGGCCATAATACGGGCCAGTTCCCCCACCTCTTCCGTCAGGATGGCCATATTGGTCAGTTCCCCAAAGTAGCGGACACCTACTGTTTTGATCCAATGATCAACCTTTTGCTGCGCATCCTGGATAGTCATAAAAATATTTTTGCAGTTTTTTTGCAATATAGCACGATTCTTGCCGTTATCCACTCCCATTCCCAATCCGCCCTGCTAACTGCCCTGCTCGAAAGAGTTGGATGAAGACATAAGCTTTTACCGAATCATTCAAGTTATTCTATGACACCAGCCGCCCGTTTCTACATTATTATCTGTGCCTGCCTCCTATTGCCACTTGGCAGCATCGTGGCACAGCCGGTTTATAAATCCGCCAAAGACAGTGTGGTTAAAGCCAAACCCTATAAACTACTCACAGCTGGTAAGCAGATCACCATACGCAGTAATACTACCAATATTCTCTCCGTCATGGTCTGGACCAGCGGTGGTCACCGGGTACTGGAGCAAAAAGATATTAATGCCGCATCATACCAGTTCAGGATCAGTGTCAATGCAGCTGCCTATTTTATGATGATCCGTATGGCTGATGGCAAATCCTATTCAGAAAAAATCGGGGTGGCACTGTAAGGTTTGCTGCTCTGCATAAAACAAATAAACCGGGTAGGGCCCGGTTTATTTGTTTTTAGTATCCATCCAGATGGTCACCGGACCATCATTGACCAATTCCACTTTCATATCTGCTCCGAATATGCCGGTCTGTATCGGCTTGCCCAGGTCTTTTTCCAGCTGCGCTATAAACCGCTCATACAGTGGAATGGCAACCGGCGGCTTACTGGCCTGTATATACGAGGGCCGATTGCCTTTTTTGGTGGAAGCATGAAGGGTAAACTGACTCACGAGCAGCAGGTCGCCCTTTACATCCTGCAAAGAAAGATTCATGACTCCGTCGGCATCATTAAATATCCGCATCTGCACAATTTTACTGCTCAGCCATTCCAGGTCTTCGGGGCCGTCGGCATCTTCAATTCCCACCAAAACGAGTAGCCCGGTATCGATTGCTCCGGTTACTTTTTCATCGACCGTTACGCTGGCACGGCTCACTCTTTGTATCACAACACGCATAAGTTGTACCTTTAAGCAGCAAAAATAGGGAAGTGTTTTTGGCGTTATACATATGATCGACCTCAGAAAAGAAATACAATTTCAAACAACCCGCAGCGGAGGCAAGGGCGGGCAGAATGTAAATAAAGTAGAGACAGCCGTAATTGGCAGCTGGCCGGTAATGACCTCTGCTCTGCTTACAGATGAACAAAAGCAGCTGGTGCTGACTCGCCTGGCCAATCGTATTTCTGCCGAAGGATTGCTGCAGGTAAAATCGCAAACAGAGCGAACTCAACTGGGCAACAAGGAAGAAGTAGTGGAGAAAATAAATCAACTGGTGGCAGCTGCACTGAAGAAGAAAAAAATACGGATCGCCACCCATATCAGCAAGGCAGCGAAAGATCGGCGAAAGGAGTCAAAACAAAAGAATGCAGACCGTAAGTCCTCCCGCCGCAAATGGAGGCCGGGAGATTTGTAAACACCGGTAAAACATCAATGAAGCGACAACTCACCATCCTGATTATTGCGTTTGGCGGCCTGGTGCTGCTGGCACGCGGGCTGGGAGCCTGCCGCAAAAATGACAATCCCAACAATCTGCACCTGCTCTCCTTATCGGTGCCGGATGGATTTCCCCAACCTCTCAACCGGTTTGCCGACAATCCGCTTAGTGAGGAGGGAATTGCTCTCGGAAAAAAACTTTTTTATGATGGCCGCCTCTCCAAAGACGGTCTTTATCCCTGCGCCTCCTGCCACCAGCAGATTGCTGGCTTTGGCACCTATGAGCATGATCGCAGCCATGGGTACAATGGCTCGCATACACTCCGCAATGCACCGGTTTTATTTAACCTGGCCTGGCAGGACCGCTTTCACTGGGATGGAGAATTCAGCTCATTGTATTCAGAAGCCGCACAACCCATAACAGGGCATATCGAAATGGCCGAAAGCTTTCAGGGTGTTATTAATAAACTGCAAAGCGATGCAGCATACAGGAAGATGTTCAAAAAAGTTTTTCGCACAGAATTCATTGCCCCTGATCATATCCTGAAAGCCCTGGAACAGTTTACCGGCACGCTGGTATCGGGCAATTCACGTTATGATCGTTATAAAAAAGGAGTCCTGAATTTCACAGCCGATGAAGAAGCCGGCTACCAGCTCTACAAGGCCAAATGCGCCACCTGTCATCCGGAGCCATTATTTACCGATTACAGCTATCGCAATATCGGCCTGCCGGTCGATCCGCTGCTCAATGACTATGGGCGTATGCGTATTACCGGCCTGGCAGAGGATTCACTCCGTTTCAAAGTACCTACCTTAAGAAATGTGGATGTATCGTCCAACTATATGCACGACGGACGTTTTAATACCCTTGCCCAATGCATTAACCATTACCGCAGCGGAGTACAGACCGGACCCAATGTTGATCCGCTGGTAGCTGGTGGTATTACCACCAGCCCCACCGAAACCAATCAGCTGATTCGTTTTTTGCGTACACTCACCGACTCAGCTTTTCTGAAAGATCCTGCCCTGGGCAGGCCCTGATTACAGATTAGGGATTGGACGCTGCAGGCACCTTACGTTTCCCTTTCAGCAGGTCAAGTGAGGCACGCTGATTCTCAATTTCTTTCTGCTGACGCTCCAGGTCTTCCTGGTTCTTCTTCAGCTTTTTTTCCAGATCAGCCTTTTCATCCTGCAGGTCTTTAAATTTCTTCTCCGCTTTTACCACTACTTCATCCTGCGATTTAATCTGAAGCTCAAGGTTGGCTTCTTCAATATCCGGGTAAAGATTGCTCAGAAATGCTTTCACTTTACCTATGGATTGAGCATCCATAGCAGGGAGAGCATCCTGCCCGTCTTTGTTGATGATAATTGAAAGAGAGGAAGCG
>JAGODE010000384.1 GCA_017998385.1 Chitinophagaceae bacterium
TCGCAGGCCTGCTGCCGTATTGCGCACTCCGTGGGCCAGGTGCAGCCAGCCATGAGGAGTTCGTAATGGTGCAGGGCCCGATCCGTTTTTTAATTCATAAACAGTATGATATATTTTCGGATCTACTATAAACTCTTCGCTGATGACTGCATGCGTAATATCATCTGCCAGTCCGAAGCCAATACCACCACCCTTGCCGGCTTCAATGAAACCATCCTGCGGGCGGGTATAGAACGCATATTTACCGTTTACAAATTCGGGATGCAATACTACATTTCGTTGCTGTGGCGATGGCGTAACCAGGTCGGGCAGCCGTTCCCAGCTGGCGAAGTCGCGTGTGCGTACAATACCGCATTGTGCCACTGCAGACGACTGATCTGTCTCGGGTACATCTTTGGCGCGGCGCTCTGTACAAAACAATCCATATATCCAGCCGTCTTCATGTGCCACCAGGCGGATATCGTATACGTTGGTATCTGGCTCGTCCGTTTCCGGTATGGCGGCCGGTGTTTCCCAGAATACAAAATTATCAACCCCATTGGGGCTCTCTGCAATACCAAAAAAAGATTTGCGGTCATACCCTTCCACACGGGCCATTAGCAGATAGCGGCCATTCCATTTGATAGCTCCGGCATTGAGCACTGAGTTAATGCCATTACGAAGCAGGAGACGCGGATTGGTATCCGGATTAAAATCGTATTGCCAGGTAAGCGGCACATGAGCTGTAGTCAACACCGGGTGAAGATACCGGTGATAAAGACCATGTATTGATTCCAGTTTTTTGTTTTCACGTTTCAGAAGCTGTTCATAATCTCCCACCAGCATCTGCATTCTTTCTTTAAACTGCTTATCCATATAATAAGGTTATTTAGTTTTCGAGTTTATTCCACCAGGTTTTCTTAAGAATAATAACAATTACCGTAAGGATGACAATAGTGATCAACAGCGGCAACTTCATCCACAACACTACATACATTGGCAACAGCGTGAGACAACACTGTGCTATGATACCCAGCACCACATTGAACATATCGAGTTTAAACCGCCTATTGGGCTCAAAGGAAGGATCATCCGCAACTACCTGCTCATGCACGGGCTTCCAGAAACCCCAGGGTTTTACTGTTTTGTAAAATGATTTCAGGGTCTCCATTTCTGTTGGCGGTGCGGTATAAGTTCCTATCAGGCAGCCTGCAATGGAGATTACAAAGAGCAGCGGCCAGATGTAGAGAAAAAGGCCGTCAAACAGTTTGAGGAATACAAGCGCACCTACAATGCCGCTGGCCATGCCCCAGAAAAATCCATGTGCATTAAACCGCCACCAATACCATTTAAACAGGTTGGCGGCGATATAACCTCCGTACAACCCGCCTACAATCCATTGCAGCACACTATTTACATCGCGTGCAAAAAAACCGAGTACAATGCCTATGGCCACTACTATCACACCTACCAGGTAATTGGCCCTGATTACTTTTTTATTGCTGGCCGTGGGATTAATGTACTTCAGGTAAACATCGTTAATAATATAAGCCTGCGCAGCATTGAGTGTACCGGAAAAAGTGCCCATAAAGGCGCCCAGCAAACCGGTAAGTACCAGACCCATAATACCAGCCGGCAGAAACTGATTGATGGTGGCCGGCAGTATACGCTCAAAGTCGGTGCCATCTGCCCCTGTCAGATTCATTTGTTTATAATAAAGCAGGGCAAGCACTGTGAGGCCAATCACCATCGAGTAACGAACCGGCAGCAATATGATTGATACAAACCCTGTCATTTTACTGGCCTCTTTGGGCGAACGCGTAGACAGAATCTTTTGCATATCATAGTTGGGTGCCGGACCAGCCAGGCTCGCAAATATGCCTTTGAAGAGCATCATCATAAAAAATATGCCGAAGAGACCGAATCCATCGTCAGCAATTTTCTGATTGGCTTCGGGTACGGTGGTGCTCCAGTCGAGCCCCAGTTCCCAGCCAAAAAATGGATTGAGCCAGCCATCAGGCACCTGCAGTTGTCCCCCGTTCTGATGCAAATGCATCATAGCGATGACAGCTACCGATACACAGGCCACAATCATAATCATGTATTTGATGAAGTCGCCCAGCACAATACTGTGCATACCACCAATGATCGAATAAAACATGGCAAACAACGTAAACACGATGCCATAAAAATGGGGCACATAGGCAGGCGCCACATCAAAAGGAATATAGGCACTCACGGCCTCCCATGGCACAAATATTTCAATGAACTTGCCGAGGCCGATAAATCCATAGGCCAGGAAGCCGAAGCAACCAATCAGCGCAAATATCACTACCACACTATGTGAGCCCTGCACCCCTTTACCGGTAGTACCAAAACGGGTCTTTAACCATTCCGCACCGGTATTGGCGTTGGATCTGCGTAACCACTTTGACAGGAACATCATCATGAATACCTGGTTAAATACCGGCCATAACCAGGGTATCCAGATACTCTTCATACCATAGACAAAACAGAGTGCCACCATCCACATGGTTCCGCTTATATCAAACATATCGCTGGCATCGCTCAAGCCCAGCATATACCAGGGCAGCGACTTACCGCCCATGAGGTAACTTTCTTTGTTAAGCCTCGCTCTTTTTCTCATCCAGAAGCCCACCATTACCATAGAGGCCAGGTAGGTGAGCATAATCAGAATGTCAATCAACTGTAGCTTCATATCATTGCCTGTATATATGCTGAGCCCGCAGCTTACGTTCAAACATCATCTGGGGATCGTTGAAAAATTTTATAAAATCGGCAGCCGAGATATGTCCCTTATAGGGTGCATAATGATGCATGGCTTTTTCCCATGATTTATATCCGTGATTACGCCATACAAGTACCCAGGCCACGGGCAGACCGCGAAAAGCTGGCAGCAGGGTTTCCGTCCACCAGCTGGCATCGGGTATGGCTTCATAACCTGTTTCTGCAAAAGCAGCAATCTTCTTTTTTTCGGTTGCCAGCTTACAGATGATAGTCATCCTGCGCCTGGCTTCATCTCTGAAAGCAATTCGTTTGTCGCCGCCGCCATGCTGATACATGTCAAAGCTGAGTACATCCACCACATCATCGCCCGGATAACGGCGCAAAAAATCTGCGGCATCTTTAAACTCAGCTGTATTATAGACAAACAGCAGCTGGTGCAATCCTTTTACATCGCGCAGGTAATGCACAGTAAACCGCCAGAGCGAAATAAACTCTTCGGGCGTACACACATTGCGGCACCACCAAAACCAGTTGCCTGTAAACTCATGAAAAGGCCTAAACAAAACAGGAATAGCTTTACCATCACGTCCCTTCAGGCTTTGCATAAATGCAGCCACCTTATCCAGCCAGCTTTTAAATACCTCATGCTTCACTCCGCCGGGCAGGATAGCTCCCACACTTCCGGGAGTAGTATCCCAGGCGGATTTGAGATTAAGCGGATTGCGCAAGTGCCAGGTGATCGTGATTACCGCTTCGCGGTCATAGCCTTCGCGGATGTATTCACGCATTTTAGTAAACGGAATACCATCAAGGTTGCGCGCAGAGTCCAGTTCCAGATGCCCCAGATCCCAGCCATACACCG
>JAGODE010000385.1 GCA_017998385.1 Chitinophagaceae bacterium
AGCTGACTCTGTGCATCCTGCAGGTTTTGCCGAAACTGCGCCTGCGCATTGGGGCCACCAGCCGCCAGCTGGTTTTGAATCAGGTTATTGACCTGTGCCCGGGTTTGCAGACCGGCCAGGCTCGCTGCCTGGGTGGGATCGTTGGGATCACCCGGCAGGCGAAACAGCGAAGCCAGCTGACTGTTGCGCCGCATAAAGTTTTCAAAGGCCTTTGTCTTACGCAACATTGCCAGTCCTTTCTGCGCTGCTTTCTTATGATCTTTTAATAAGGACTGATATTCCTTGAGCCGGGCGCTGTAGTAATACGCCTGTTTATTGAGTTGCTTCAGCTCTTTGGCTAAACCAAGACTACCGAGTCTATCTTTTAATAATTGTCGCCGCTGTTGCAAAAACTGCTGTACGGCCTGGGCCTGCTGCAACTGGCCCTCCATGCCTTTTAGTTTATCGAGCGTGCCGCTAACCTGCCCGTTCTTTAGCCCGAGTTTGCCCAGATCGGGTTGTTGCTGCAAAAAGCGAAGCGAGGTTTTGAGCGTATCCAGTGCCGGCAGGTATTGCTGCAGTTCCGCGGGATGGGTTAATCGTTGTTGGAGTTGTGCTGTTTGCGCTGCAGCATCTGCTTTCAGCTGTGCCGCTAATGTGGAATCTTTTTTGGCGAGTTTGCGCAGGAGTTTAGCTTCCTGCCGCTGCCAGCGGGCGATGGCCTTATCCGTCGTCTTATCCAGTTTATGCCCGAGTGAAGATGCCTGCCGGTCGATGGAGCGAAGAAATTTTTCGCTGAAATGAAGCGTCGTGTCACCTGCCTCCTGTTGTTGGGAAAAGCAAGGCAGGGTCAGGCAAAGGCATAGTATGCCCGATAGCAGGATTCGGTTAAGGTGCATGGTGGCTGGTAAGGTTTCCTGAATTTGATGCTTTTATTTCATAAAATACATACAATAAACCCGGAATATTTATTCACAGGATATGCACCTGGTCGTTTGCGTAGGTGAAACCAACAAGTCAAACGTTTGTGTAAGTCCATTACAAAATAACGACTCTGAAAAAAAAGGAGATTTATTTTTTGATAAAGCCCCTTGCTGAATACAACATACCGATGTTCTGCCATTTCTTTCGCCCATAACCGCTGCATTACCTAATTTTAATCCTTATTACTGAATCTATTTAACTTACAGAATCAATTGAACCTGTTTATGCCAACGAATACACCGCTTATTGATGCTGCTGATGCATTGCAGCTTATTAATAATCCCAATATAGTTTTTATTGATGCCCGCAGTGGTGCCGATGCGGCCAACCGCTTTGCGACCGGACATATTACCGGGGCAGTACATGCCGATCTGGATAAGGATTTGTCGGCCGTAAAACAACATGCAGCCGATGGCGGTCGCCACCCCCTTCCTTCCCTTGCAGCTTTTGTACAATGGCTGGGTAAAGCCGGCATTGATCCGGCCACCCGGGTGATCATATATGACGACAAGGCCGGCGCCAATGCAGCTGCCCGCTGCTGGTGGATGCTCCGGGCCGTGGGGCATCAGCAGGTACAGGTCGTAAATGGCGGTTTACAGGCCCTGCAGGCAGCCGGCGCGGTGTTGTCAGCTACAGCAACGGATATAAAAGAAAAGCCCGCTTACCCCGCTACGGACTGGCAGATGCCGGTAGCTTCTATCGAAGAGGTAGCTGCAGCGGCAGCGGATCCCCATAAGTTAGTGATCGATGTACGCGAAGCCTACCGCTATCGCGGCGAAAGCGAACCGATAGACCAGGTGGCCGGTCATATCCCCGGCGCCGTCAACCAGCCTTATGTCGGCAATCTCGATGAAGCTGGCCAATTTCAGGATGCCGGACAATTGCAGAAAATATACCAGCCACTGCTGGAGAATAAGAACGAAGTAATAGTGCATTGCGGATCGGGTGTTACCGCCTGTCATACCCTGCTGGCGCTGGAGCAGGCCGGCATTACGGGTGCGCGTTTATATGTAGGTTCCTGGAGCGAATGGTCGCGCAATGATAAACCGATTGCAACAGGCAATGAATAAAAAACAAAAAGCTTTCCTTACGGAGAGCTTTTTTGTTTCAAATCATGACGGATGGCTACTAATCAGGCGCCGAGATAACTACGCAGTACCTGTGTATTCTTGGTATTTCTTAACAACATGAGGGCTTTGTCTTTTATCTGGCGTACCCGCTCCGGTGTAAGATCCATTCTGCGGGCAATATCTTCCAGACTCAGGGGATGATCTACATTGATGCCGAAATAATAACAGATGGTTTGTTTTTGTTTGGCATTCAGGATTTGCAGTGAGCGGCCAATCTCCTGCTTGAGGGAATCAGTGCCATACAATTCGCCGTCGGTACGATCGGCATTGTGGTTTACCAGCATGTCGATCAGCGAACCATCTTCTTCCTCACCCATTACAGGAGAGTCGAGGCTGATATGCCCGTTCTTATGGCGCAGCGTATTGTTAATGTCATCTACATTTACATCCAGTGCTTCGGCCAGTTCTTCGGTCGAGGGAGCACGCTCCAGTTGCTGCTCCAGTTCAGACTGGGTGCGCTGGATTTTTCCGCTAAGGGCTACTTTATTGAGTGGTAAGCGGATCATCCGGCTGTTTTCGGCCAGCGCCTGCAGAATATACTGACGAATCCACCATACGGCAAAGGAGATGAATTTAAAACCACGGGTATCATCAAAGCGCTGAGCGGCTTTAATAAGTCCCAGGTTGCCTTCGTTGATCAGGTCGGGGAGCGAAAGTCCCTGGCCCTGGTATTGTTTGGCAACCGAAACCACAAAGCGGAGATTGGCCCGTGTTAAGCGATCAAGGGCATTCTTGTCGCCCTTTTTGATCAGCGAAGCCAGGCGTACTTCTTCTTCGGCAGAAATCATTTCCACTTTTGCAATTTCCTGGAGGTATTTGTCCAGGCTGGATGCTTCACGATTCGTAATCGAATTCGTGATTTTAAGTTGTCTCATTCCCATAGGTCGATCTTTTTAGATAAGCAGTGTTTAATGTGTATTGGTACTTTGATGAAGCAAAGGAACGAAGCCGTATAGCCCAAAAAAATAGTTAAAGCGCTTATTCTGCTGTCAATACGGTTGGTATCATGCTGTAGTGTTTCGGCTACATAAAAAACCTAAGTAGTTTTCCGATAACCGGGTTGGTACAGGCAGATTGCCGGCGAAAGGTAGCTGAGCGATCATAGCTGTGCGGGGTAATATGGAAAAACCAGCCCTCACACATTAGCACATCAGCACATTATCACATCAGCACATTATCACATTATCACAATAGCATTTCCCTCCCTGTTGGTGCAGATGAACGCAGTTAATTCTATTTTGCCGAATAAGTTTTACATTTAAAGATGATGCAACAAACCTTACTGCGATGCCTGCTGGCCATACTTTGCCTCACAGGCAGTGCCCGTTTGACGGCACAGGATAAACTGGACAGTCTTTTACCCGTCCGTGGCTTTTGTATTGCGGCACCTCAGCCGGCAGAACTGGATTCTTTTCTGCTTTTTATAAGAAAAGAACTTGCACCGCAAAAGTTGAATACCCTTATTTTACGTGTAGATTATAAC
>JAGODE010000111.1 GCA_017998385.1 Chitinophagaceae bacterium
GCAGCAAAAAATTCCTGCAGATCACATTTACCTGGCTGGTTTTTCGCAGGGCGCCTGTCTCAGCCTGGAATTTGCGGCGCGACATGCCCAACGGTTTGGCGGAGTAATCGCCTTTACAGGGGGGCTCATTGGCGATCGTATTTACCCGGATAATTATCGGGGAGATTTTGCAGGCACACCAATTTATATCGGCAGCAGTGATACAGATCCGCATGTACCCCTTACAAGAGTATATGCCAGTGAGAATATTCTTAACAATATGGGAGCAATCGTACAGACAGCCATTTTTCCCGGCATGGCACATACCATCCTGGAACCGGAGATCGCCGCTGCAAACCGCATTCTGAGTAGCGATCACAATGCTGCCTGACAGTTTATTACCTTCATACCAAAATCGCAGTCATATGATCAACATTCCTGAAACAGCCAATTGGGTCGACAATAAGGAAGCACATCAATTTGAATGGTGGATTGACGGCTATCTGGCCAAGGTAGAATACCGGCACATGCGCCAGGGCGGCATTGCCCTTACTCATACCGAAACAGCACCCGAACTGGAAGGAAATGGCGTGGCCGGTAAACTGGTGAAATCACTGCTGGAATACTTTAAGGCAGAGCAAATACAGATATGGCCCTACTGTCCGTATGTATACGCCTACCTGCAGCGCCATCCGGAATACAAATCGCTGGTGCATCCGGATTTTTCTATACAATAAAAAGGTAAAGGGTTAAGAGATTAAGAGTTTAAAGAGTCTTTCTATCCACTTTTAACTGTCAAAATCTAGTTGATCGCCTTATACCCTTTAAACTCTTTAAACCCTTTATACGACTACGTCCACTGTCCACAAAAAAAAGCGCCTGCTGCAAAGGCAACAAGCGCGTGGAAACAAACCGTCCTTATCAACAAATTAGTTTTTTGCTACATCGAATTTCTTAAAGATGGCACGAACACTGGATTGAATCTCCTTACTGCTCAGATTGCGGCTATCCACTTCGCCGGTAGACCAGCCCTGCCAGATCGTTTTATCCGTCTTCGCATCTGCCATCGTAATGGTAACAGTACCTTCCCGAGTAGGGACGCTGTAATCATCATATCCGATAAACCGCGACGGGTAATACACTCTATAAAAACGACGTGCATAGGGATTGTAGAATGTACGGGTAAACGGGCGGCTGTAAACCGGATCCGAATTTCTGCGTGATGAACGTTCTACCAGCACATCATAACTAAGCAATACATCGGGATTATCAGTAGTTTCTTTCCATCCGGCCGAGCGTTCCAGTTCCTTATTCACTGCTTCCCTTATTTTCTTTTCTGCCAGATCATTTGCCCTGCTTCCTTTCGAAGACTCCTGTTTTTCTGTCCAGGCAAATGTTTTATACTGGCTGAAATCAACCGCATCGTCTTTTTCGATATGAGCTGTGGGAGCACATCCTGCCAGCAATAACAACAACGCCAGCACTCCACTCCCCAGTAGGCTATTCTTCTTCATAACTCCCCCTTTTTTTAACGTATTTCAAAAAGCGTTCCGGTATTATAAACGGAAAAAAAGAGCCGGCGTTTATTAAGGAGTTGTGAAAATGGGGTGAGATTAACAATCTGTTAGCAATAAGAAAATACAGTACAGATAGCAGGATTAACGCGCCGGGGCATGCCCGCTGATCTTTTGAAAAAGGTCATGGGGGCGGAAAGGCTTATGTATAAAATCAGTAAACCCTTTTTGCAGCAGATCCTGTTCAATATCATCATACACAGCGGCAGTAAATGCCAGCACTGGTACACGTCCATCGACTTTCCTGATTTCGTGCAACGCTGCAGTACCATCCATCTCTGGCATTTCCAGGTCAAAAATTAACAGGTGAAACCTGTCTGGCGAAAATTTCTCGACCGCTTCTTTTCCATTAACGGCTTCTTCCACATCCACTCCCCAGCGGGAAAGAAAACGGCGTGCCACGGACATATTTACCGGGTTATCTTCGGCTACGAGCACACGAAGCCCCTGCAGGCTATCGCGTTCAACCGATGCTGCTTCCTCATGTACCGGCTGTCGTGCAGGAGCAATGCCCAGTTCCAGCATGAATACAAATTTTGTTCCTTTCCCTACTTCGCTCTGCATGACAAGTTCTGAACCGAAGAGTTTGAGAATGTCTTTTGTAATGGTGAGCCCGAGTCCGGTCCCCCCGTACTTGCGTGTGGTGTCGATATCTGCCTGCGTAAAGCTTTCAAAAATTTCTTTCCGTTTATCTTCCGGAATACCAATGCCGGTATCCTGTATCATAAACTGAACAGTAGCATGCGAGCTGGTAGCCAGTATCCGGTTTACAGCCACCGTAATGTGACCCTGATGAGTGAATTTAATCGCGTTGCTAAGCAGGTTATTTAAAACCTGGTTAAGCCGCAATTCGTCCGTAAGCAGCTCCATATCCAGTGCAGGATCTACAAAAGTTTTAAACTGCAACCCTTTGGCAGATACCTGCGGAGAAAAGCGGCTGACCAGTTGCCGCGAAAAGACCCGCATATTAACAGGCACATTTACCAGCTCAACTTTTCCTGCTTCCATTTTGGTATGATCAAGGATATCGTTGACCAGGTTAAGCATATGCTCCGAAGAAAACCGGAGTATATCAAGATGCGGGCGCTGGCTTTCCAGAAACTCTTCTTCCAGCAACAGATTGGCTGCGCCTATAATTCCATTAAGAGGTGTGCGTAACTCATGACTCATATTGCTCAGGAAACGGGTCTTGAGACGTGCAGCAGACTCGGCGCGTTCCTTAGCCTTCATCAGTTCAAACTCGGCCGATTTTACATTCGTAATATCCAGAATACTGATTTTTAAAAAAGAGGTTTGTCTGTATTCAAACGATACTACGCTGGCGTAGCCAAAAAAACTACGACCGGTCCTGGTAACGAGACTCAACTCTCCCTGCCAGTTCATATCGACCGGCGGTTGCCCTGCAGGCCAGCGTGTGCTGAACTTATTGATCTGCTCTTTATCGAGCCAGTCTTCGAGATGTGAGCCTGCCACCCGGCTTTTATCTTTTATTTCAAAAAGTTCTACTGTACGCTGATTGCAATCCGCCACACTATAATCTTCCATACGTACAATAAATACACTATCAAGTGAGGTATTAAAAATAGCATCGGTAAACTGCTTTTCTGCGAGTAACTGATCTTCCTTAATCCTGTTGCTACGCAAAATCAGGTAAGAAATATACATGGTCAGTGAAACCGACAACATGAGACGGGAATGGAAAATACTGTTAACTACAATCTCTGTCATCTTTTGTATTCCTGTATTGGTAGGCACGAGGTAAATAGTACAGAAAATGCAGAGTATCGTGAATATATAAGTAATAATAAGCTCTCTGTAGCTGGTATATACCCGCACGAGAAAAGCCATGGCAATAAGGGTCGGAAAATAATACATATACGCACCGGTTCGCGCGCCTTCTATCACGCTGAGCCCGGCAATAAAAAGATTGACAGTAAGTACAAATACGGCCCTTGCACTTTTATATAAATGCCAATGATTAAACCAGATGGCTAAAAAGAAAAGAAAACAGGCGGCTACATTTACAAAAGCACTCAGATAAAGTGCCGCACTAAAGTAGATAACGAGCATGGCAAGATTAACCAGGGCGGCAGACAGGAGTATCCTGTTCATGAGTATTACCGCCCTACGCTCATTATCTGACATTGCAGAAGTAATCCCGGCACAGCTGATGCTATGCCATATTGTATGCAACAAACCGGCAGTAAGTTTTCTCATAAGGCTGGATAAATTGGATTCCGGATTTTTTCAACCGCACAAAAATGCCTAATTTGTTTATCATTAACGTCTGAAAAACGTTTCTATTTTCCTATATCCCTGATTGAAAACACTTGTATGTTCATCTTCGACAAACGACTTGATAGTAAACACCTATACTCCCTATACGGAAACGATTATAGCTGGATTCAGGAAATCTTCCGTATAGCACATGAAAATTTTGCTGCCGACCTTTCTGCCGTTCGCGAAGCATGGAATATGCAGGATATGGATGGTTTAAAACGATCGGTTCATAAGATCAAACCCACTTTTGGTTTTATTGGTTTGCCTGATCTGCAACAAACCTGTAAGGATCTGGAGATGACTATTGCTGCAGAGTCCCCTTTATCTGCAGTACATAACCAATTGCAGGTCTTGCTGACGCAATGTGATGAATGTATCGAAATACTTGACGGAGAATTATCCCGGCTTATTGCTTACAACGAATCTGCCACATGATTTTATCCTGTGTCATAGTAGAAGATCTTGCCATTGCCGCAGCCTATCTTAAAAATTGCTGCGAAAGGAATGGGCAGATTCACGTGACTGGCATTTATGGCACTGTACAGGAAGCATTGATCAGCTTGCGGGCTCATCCCGCCGATATTGTTTTTCTGGATGTGGAAATGCCGGATGCCAACGGGTTTGTCTTACTTGATCAGCTCAATTACCACCCGAAGGTGATTCTCACTACCGGAAAAAAAGAGTATGCCTATGATGCGTTCGAACATCATGTAACTGATTTTCTTAAAAAACCTTTTACCTATCAGCGATTCGAAGAGGCTATAAAGAAAGTCATGGGTACGTTTCACTATGGCCCGGCAGTTGCTGATCATATTTTTGTGAAAGTAAACGGCTCGCTGATCAGGTTGCCGCTAAGCGAAATACTGTATGTAGAAAGCGTGGGTGATTATGTACGATTTGTAACTGCTAAGAATAAATACTTAAGCCATCATACAATAAAAGGCATATTTGCCGAATTACCTGCTACTGATTTTGTAAAGATCCATCGCTCTTACATTGTTAATAAACAGGCAGTGACAGCTATTAAAGAACAATCTTTACTGATAGAAGAGCGGGAGTTGCCCGTAAGCAAAGCCAACAGGGCAGCTGTCAAAAAACTGATCGGAGGAAAGTAAGTATCCTCATTCCCAAAAAACGATAAATTGAGGCAGATCATCGAAAAAGCCCGGGCTGTTATCTATATACTTCGCATCTTTGTAGTGTCAATTTTTGGCATACGCTCTGGACCGATCCATTGCATCCAATTATCTCCCGGAAAGCCGAACTGACCAGTATAACACGAAAAGCCACCGATATCAGATGTAAAAGCCGAAAGGCATGTGCTGCCGATTCAATTCCGACGAAACCCTGTAAAAGCCAAATCCTTCAGAAGAAGCCCGTTTAAGATCCGGACATTCATGGATAACCCCGAAAAAAGATGCGGTATACCGCATCAGCATTCAAAATCTGAATCCCTACGAGAAAGAATTCTACTCTCTGATTGAACACAAAAGATTTTGAAGACCGTACCATTTCCTGGTACGGTTTTTTTATGCTTCGTCATCTTTTAATTAACAGGTTTAATCGGCAGAAAGCCCGATTTCAAAATGCTGTTCAGGAATTACGACATCCTGAAATCCCTTGCGCACCAGCCTTCTTTTAAACTCCTGCTGCACGTCATACTCGCCATGCACTAGAAACAGTTGTTTTACCTGGCGGGGATCCTGGCAGGCCAGCCACTGACTAAGATCTTCGTAATCGCCGTGAGCACTCATGCTGCGTATACTTCCTATTTCTGCGTGCACCTGGTGTTCCACACCAAAAATGCTCACCTCTTTGTGACCAGCCATCAGCCTGCCACCCAGCGAATGAGGCTCGCAGTAACCTGTAAACACAATAGTATTGCGGCTGTTTTCTATGTTATTGCTGATATGGTGTTTTACACGACCTGCATCGGCCATACCACTGGCAGAAATAATTACCATCGGGCCATTCAGATAGTTAAGCGATTTGGACTGCTCAACCGTCTTTATATATTTCAATCCTTTGAATGAAAAAGGATCGTTGTCTGACTGCAGTATCTTCTGTATGGTCTTATTAAAATAGGCGGGATAACTCTTTACCACTTCAGTAGCCTCAATACTCAACGGACTGTCTACATAATAATCCAGGTCTGGCAGACTGTTTTCCAGTTCCAGCTGATTGAGCGCAAAGAGGATCTCCTGCGTACGGCCCACGCTGAATGCGGGCAATATGAGTTTCCCTTTTTTCTCCAGGCATGCTCGTTTAATCCAGTGCAATAATAATTCTGGAGTGCTGTCTGCAGCATCGTGCAGACTATTGCCATAGGTAGATTCAATAATAATATAATCGGCCTGCGGAAACACTTCGGGCGATTTCAATATCACATCTCTGTACCGGCCCACATCGCCACTAAAAGTAAGATGTACCTGTTTGCCGTTTTCATTGATGCGCAGGTGCACACACGCACTGCCGATAATATGACCGGCATCTGTAAACATCGCTTCCACACCTTCGGTTACTGTAAACCAGCGACCGTACTCAATGGTCTCAAAATGTTCTATTGCCTTTTTAGCATCATCCACAGTATATAAAGGACGCAAAAGGGGCAGGTTCTGGGCAGCTCTGCGTTTATTGGAAAACTTAATATCATCTTCCTGTATTTCACCGGAATCTTCCAGCAATATTTCAGAAAGGGTAGCCGTGGCCGGTGTACAGAAAACCTTTCCATTGAAACCATCACTTACCAGTTTGGGAATAAGACCGGAGTGATCTATATGAGCATGGGAAAGGATCATTACATCGACCGTATGCGGTTCAAACCCAAAATCGCGGTTCAGGCTGTCTGTATCTTTTCCCATTCCCTGAAACATGCCGCAATCCAATAGTATTTTTTTCCCGTTTTTCAGCGTGAGCAGGTGTTTGGAACCGGTTACGGTGCGGGCAGCACCATGAAAAGCAATCTTCATTCGTTTTCATTATGGGGTCGGCGGGTATCAGCCTTTCGCAGCACTTTTAACCCGAAACGACCATGTTATAAAAAATTCGGCCACTACTTCGCCGGCTTTATTACGACCTACGGACCGGGCCTTGACTGTACGGGACTCGCCCGTTTCAATAGCTTCAGCTATCTGCTGATTAAATAAAAGTCCATCATCGCAGGTAAAGGTAGTGCGTCCGGTAGCTTTGCGGTGATAATCGCCATAGACATTCACCACCAGCATCGATACAGCCGGCTGTCGTTTGTAAAGATAAGCCATCGCCAGTGCGCCGGTGCTCATTTCGGCCGCCATAGCCAGGCAGGCAAAATAAGTAGAGCGAAATGGATTTTTTGAAAACCATTTATAAGGCACGCTCACACTACAGGCTTTGTGATCCAGGGAGCGTACACGCACTCCGGCAAAGAATGCACTGGGCAAACGCGTAAGTAAAAACAACCGGAATTTGACCGGATGTTTTACTACGCTTGCAAATTCATCAAATGAGCGATGAGACATTACTGATCTTTATATTGGGCAGGGTCCAGCGCCTTCACTGTCCAGTCGAGCAGGAAACCCATTACCTTATTTTTATCATACCCCTTGTCTTTTTCGAGATAGGCTGAATTCTGTGTGTGCAATAAATTTCCTTTCCCGTCAAGGATCAGAAAAACGGGGAAGCCAAAACGCTGGGGAAACTTATACTTCTTCAACAACTCGCTATTGGTATTCTCTTTACTGTAATTCAGGTGGTATACTACATAATTCGCTTTTACCATTGAATCAAGCTGCGGATCGGTTGTTACAAAATCATGAAAACGGGCACACCAGATACACCAGTTGCCACCAATCTGAATAAACACGTTCTTACCACTTTTGGCAGCTTCAGCCACTGCTGCACTAATACCTTTGGCGCCATCTTCTGTTGGCTTATACAGATTAAACTTTGACATATCCTGTGCTGAAACTACCTGTGTCAGCATCAGCAGCAGGGCTGCTACCATCATTCTTTTACCATTCATGTTTTTTATTATTTATTTTTTTCTCAAGGTACTTTATCAAAAGCAACAATACTGGCCACAGCTTTGTTGTCGTTGGCATCTACTTTAAAATAAATTGCGCCATCCGATGTATTGTTAAATCTGGCCGAGCGGATGGTCATACTGCGCAATGCCTGGTTGACCTTATCGGCATAGCTTGTACCGGGTGTACTGCTGATCGTACGGTTAAGCTGGTCATAGTCCAGTGCTTCTTTGCTCACAACAATAGCTATATAATCGCGTGTGCCAATAGAATCGGCAGTGAGCGACTGGTCTTTGGGAAAAAGACGATACCCGGTGATACCGCAATAGGGGTAATGCTTGGGTGTATAGGGGAACAATACATAGCTGGAACCATCTGTTTCGGAGCCGAAAATATAGATATAACACTCTGTTTCGTTTTTGATCTCTACCTTGAAACGTGTGCCGGCTTTTATAGGTTCGATTGTCTGAAAGTTGTTGCTCCCGGCATTGCGCAGGCGGATGTATTGTTTGGTATCGTTGCTCACCAGGCCAATACTGCACTCCAGCGGTACATTGGCCACTTCGGTGCGCCTGGGGAGTGGGTCGATACCATAGGCCTCCTTCACATAATTCTGGAAATCGCCATAACGAACCCAGGCAACCCCGTTTTTGCCCCACTGTGGCCCCCAGCTGTTCATGATCTGAAATGCTCCTCCATATTTGCGGTCATCGTACCCGATCACACACATGGCATGACCGCCCATACCCACCTGTGAGGCATCCATGCCGGAGGGTTGCCACAATTCGCGGCCCATCATCTCCTGCATAAATGACTGGCCAACCATCATGCCAATGGCTACGGGTGCATCTTTGGCCAGGTGTTCCTTGATGGCTCTGACACTGATCTTATTAATATTATCTCCGCTGGTGAGGCGTGAAAACCCATGGATCACATTTTGTTTACCTTTTTGTTTATCCGCAGATGAAGGCTCCCGATCGCAATCCTGATCACTGTAGGCATATTCGCTCAGTGGCACACCTCCATTCGTACTCATGGCCTCCATAGCCCGCTGCAGGTACGAGCCTTGGCATCCATCGAGCTTGATCTGGTTATACAGATAGGAAGGGCTGAACCTGATCTGGTTAGGATCCTGGTTAGTGGCAGCCGCGGTAAGTACCGTTTGGGCACCATAAGCACAGCTCCAGGCTACGCAACTACCCTGTTGCCCCTGATCGCCACGATCGGGTGCAAAACGAAGCAGCGATACCGCTTCCGGCAACGGATTTTTGTTGTTATCGTCTTCCAGCCCTTCGTATACCGAAGCCTTATTAAACTCGGCTGGATTAAAACTATAGCCACTCTGAGAAAATACGCTCTGGGCTACTTCGGCGAGGTTGCAACCTCCACCGCCCTTACCCATTAAAAAATAGCCTCCTACTACCAGTACCAGCAGCACAAGGATTCCCTTGCCTTTGAAAAGCCCCAGCAACAGGGGTAATAAGGCGCCAAGACCTCCGCCACCACCGGGAAAATTGGGCCGGTTACCCCCACCCCCGCTGTCGTCATTAAAGTCTTGCTGATTAGAATCCTTCGGATCATCTGTCATTCTGATAGGCATAGCAGAAAATTTTGTACTTAAATGTAAGAAGTTCACCGTAATATTTCGTTAAGTAACTGAAATGGCTTCGCTATTTTTGAACAGTAGCCAGCCTTTTTCAAAGAAGTTTCGTCAAATTTGAACATGCTAATGAATGGAATAAAAAATCGCCTGTTTTTTTCAGCAATCGGTCTGCTGATAGCCGGCTCAATCACAGCCCAAACGGTGACCGGCGCACTTGGCTTTACACAGGGCCAGACCCTGGCGGTATCTGTAGAGCTGAAAAACATCATGGCCCAGCAGGCTATGGGGCAATCGATCGATTTTTCGGCCAATGGGGTAGCCCGGCACCAGTTTATCGTTTCCAATCAAACAGCCGATAATATCACTCTGCACCATACCGTACAGGGTATCAGGTTCTCGTTTGATGGCATGGGCGCCAAAAAATCATTTGACTCCGATAAATCTTCCGACCTGCAATCGGCCTTTGGTAAACCCATACGCGAGTGGCTGAAACAATCCTATCACCTCATAATCGACACGGTGGGAAAAACTATGATGGTACAGCCCCCCACGATGCCTGTACCGGAACAGGATGATCAGTTTAAATTTATTACGGGATTGCTGGGCGATCTGATGAGCGTAGCCAATCCTCCTGCCAAAAATGAACCCAGCTTCTTTGCCGTACTGCCTGCCGGCAATATTGCTATCGGCGACACCTGGAATCATACCGGCAGCAACAAGGAGGAACAATGGTCAATTGATTATACGCTTACCGCAATAACGGATACGGCAATCGTTGTAAGCCTTAAAGGTATCAGCAGCCGCCAGCAGCAAGCCGATATGCGTGGTATGACAGTGACCACCACCGTCAAGAGTCTCAGTACCGGTAGCATCCTGCTTGATCCTGCTACCAGGCTGCTGCGGCAAAAAAAAATTCATATAGAATCGAACGGTACTGCCGAAATGATGGGCAACAGCACTCCTGTCAGTTCCAAGACGGATTTGTTCATTCAGGTAACCCCTCAACCATAACCCATGCTGCTGGCTGTACTGGGTCTGATCATTGTTGCCTGGGTTACACTCACCTTCAGCAATATTGGCAAACCACGGAGGCATTACCGCTTTAAAAGCAGAAATGCGCATAGCGCGCATTCTACTGGCAAATTAAAGAAGTAAGGAGACTTGTTTTATTTCGCTGCTTTCACTTTGAGTCCCGCTTTTGCCGCCATATCTGTCCAGCGATAGAGCTGAAATGTCTTATCGGTGCTCATAGCCACCAATAACCCACCTTCAAAACCAGGCAGGCTTACTGCCGTCACATCGCTTCCATCACTTTCTTTGGTGGATACAGCAATGCTGGCCAGGAGATCATGCTGGTGTACAGCATTTCCTTTTCCTTCGCGGGGATATACATTAAACCTGCCGGCTGCCTGATCAGATACCAGTATATAACCGGTCTTATCATCCAGCTTATAAACAGAAATACCTTCATTATCGTCGCGGAATTGTCCCTGCCCAAATAAGGCCAGTTCTTCATTTCCTTTTTCGGGATCAGCATAATACTTGCGTATACCTACCTGCTCATCGGAATAATATACATACCCAAGTTCATTGTCTACTGCAATTGATTCGATCTCTTTTTTGCCGGAGTAGCGGCCAAACTTCCTGACCAGGGTAGCGCGTACCAGCCCCGTCTTATCTTCCTGCAAAAGATACTGATACAGGTAGCCCTCTGCCGGCCCTGATTTGCGGCCTACGATAGCGAAAATAGCGCCATCAGCAGGTCTTGTATACAGAGCAATACCCATGGGCAGATTATCCGTTTCTCCTTCAAACACGGGTATACCTCCTCCATCAATAGCCTGCATGGAGGGCAGGGCAAAAACACGGATACGCTGGCGGTCACGTTCGGTGGCCACAGCAATATCCACCCGTTTATTACCAATAGCAAACCCATATGCTATATCCACATTATTCATTCGTTTCAACCCCAGAACAGTACGGACACTGTCTTTTTTTCCATTCAATCCAAATACATAGAGACCGCCGTTTTCTTTGTTTTTATCGGTACCGATAATAAAACTATTGGCCAGATTACTGCTGTCGATCCAGATAGCAGGATCATCGCTGTCATCGAATACGGTATCGGTTACAACTACTGGTTTTACCGGCAGCGTATCTGTTGCAGCAGACGTTATTTCTTTTTTAGGCTCATTTCCGCAGGCTGTCAATAAAGCAAGCATAATAAGCGGAAACATCGTATTACGTGATAAAAAAAAGTGTATCATAATCTTAAAGAATGTGTGCCGGCATCCTGAGATTGACCGGCACACGGTATTGGGGGTTTTCTTAGCCTGTTGATTATTTACTCAGATCAAATTTTACACCAAGGTTGAAGCGCGACTGATAATACTCCGATTGCATGGTGCGTGACTTAATACCCTGGTAATAACGCAGGGGTTGATTGGTAAGATTATTGGCTTCTGCGAAAATGCGGATACGTGAAGTAACTGCATAAGAAGCATTGGCATCGAGGAAAAACTGGCGGTCATAGTACCGGTCTTCAAATGCCTCGCCACCCAACTCATCCAGGTAAGCAGCAGAGAAATTGGCCGACAGGCGGGCGAGGAATTTTTTATTTTCAAATGAAAGTGACGCATTAAACATATGTGGTGCAGTGCCTGGAAGAGGCAGGTTAGTACGCATTTCTCCATCGGCATTGTAAATGCCTTTTGCCTTCGATTTGGTATACGTATAATTTACCAGCACACCCAGTCCTTTCCAGATACCCGGCAGGAAGTCGAGCTGGCGCTGTACACCTATTTCAAATCCGTATACCTGCACATTGTCGCCATTGCGGGGTTCTATATAAGTCCAGTTAGTACCTGAAGGAACAGGGTTGGGCGTAACATCGGGATAGGCTGCAGCAAATTTTGCGGTATTGAATTGCTCATCGCGGAAGCGATAGATAAACTGATCGATGGTTTTATAGAAACCGCCTACAGATACCACCCCAATGCTCTGGAAATAATTTTCAAGCATCACATCAAAGTTGTTGGCGCGAGAAGCTTTAAGATCCGTATTGCCTACAAACAATTCTTCATCGCCGGGGCGCACATCAAAGTAAGGTACGAGGTCGTAATAATTGGGCCGTGCAATAGAATTGGTCCATGCTGCACGCAGAATGGTTTGTTTACTGAGATCAAAGCGGAATGAAAGATGGGGCAGTACATTGAGGTAACTATTTTTTACTTCGCGTGTGCCTACCAGATCATCTTCATCTTCCACAATATTTCCTTTGTATTTGCTGGCCGTGTTTTCGAGGCGCAGACCGGCAATAAAGCTTATCTTATCACTCAGGTGCTGGTCCCACATGAGGTAGCCGGCTGTGATGGTTTCACGGGCATCGTAGTTGGCGGCCAGGTATTCTGCCGGCACATCTTCCTGCTCAAACAATAAGCTGTTAGTAAGGTTAAGAGAACCAAGGTATTTGGGATCCACAAACAAACCGGGAACATATTTCGAACCGGCATTGAATCCGTCGTTGTTATGAAATACGGTGGGCAGTGTAGTCAGGTTGTCAAATACAGCTTCGTTGCTGCCGACCGGTGAATATTCAAAGAAGTTGTTGTCACGTACTTTCTTTTTAGCACGCAGGCGAGCACCAAATTTGATATTACCCAGCTGATCAAATGCTCTTACGGGCAATTTCCAGTTAATCTTACTACTCCATTCGGTTTCATACTGGTCCTGAAATTGTTCCGTTATTTCACGAAGTGAATAACTGGCAGGATTTACGTTATCGGTAGCCAAAGGAAAACGGGTGTCATTGTCATTAAGTACAACGGATACATTCTTTCTGCGAAAGCTGATATAGCGTTCATTGGGTCTTTCTTCGCTGGCGCGGGAGAAACCGGCCGACCAGTCCATTTTTAACTTACCCAGCAGGTGCTCGCCACGCAGGTTATAGCTTTGTACGCGCTGATCTTCGAGGCGGCGGTTCTTAACACGATCACTACCAAGACCACCTTTTGTCTCGCGGCGAACCTCGCCCACATAGCCGGTGATATTGTCGTTGGCATCATATTCGGGTTCAATATTCGTAGCGGTGTAACGAAGACGGTTTTCCCAGTCATCGCGCCAGTTGTACTGCCCTTTGAAAATAATCGAATGGCGATTGTTGAAC
>JAGODE010000386.1 GCA_017998385.1 Chitinophagaceae bacterium
CCTTGGATGTGATGACTTACCAGGCTCACATTACATCTAAACTTCCGCGTACCCGCGTAATGGGTATGGCTGGTATTCTTGATACGGCACGCTACCGTGCTTTTTTGGCTGAGGCTTTGAATGTGTCTCCTAAAGATATTCAGGCTTTGTTATTAGGCGGTCATGGTGATACCATGGTGCCACTTCCCCGATATACTACGGTATCTGGTATTCCGGTAACGGAACTTATTGCTAAGGATAAATTAGAAGCAATTATTGAACGCACCAAAGTAGGAGGAGGCGAGTTAGTTAAACTAATGGGTACTTCAGCCTGGTATGCGCCCGGTTCGGCAGCAGCCCAAATGGTGGAGGCTATAGTAAAAGATCAAAAAAGAATTTTACCGGTGTGTATGCAGTTGGATGGCGAATACGGAATTAAAGATTGCTACCTCGGTGTGCCTGTTGTGCTAGGCAAAAATGGTGTTGAAAAAGTTATTGAGCTTGACTTAAACGACCACGAAAGAGCTTTGCTGGAAACCAGTCGTGTACACGTGAAAGAGGTAATGGACGTTTTGGATAAGTTGAGTAAGTGATATTACATTAGTAAATTAGGAGAGGCTGTCTCAAAAGGGCAGCCTCTTTTTTTAAGGGCACAAAAAAAAGAAGAGAACCGAGGCTCTCTTCTTAATGCAAGGCGTTATCTTGCGTGTGTGTAACAAAACAAAAGTAGTTTTTAAAAACTACACCCCCAATCAAGTGATGATGCTTCCACCCAGTTTGGAAGAGCTCATCGGCAAGAACCATCCGGTTCGCATTGTAAATCAAGTAATTGACAGGATAGACATCGATCCATTGCTGAAGAAATTCAAAGACGGAGGTACTTCAAGTTATCATCCCCGGATGCTTTTGAAAGTATTGATCTACGGCTACGTGAACAATACCTACTCTTCACGCAGGATGGAGGCGGCCCTCAAAGAGAACATCCATTTTATGTGGCTGTCGGGTATGAACAAACCTGATCACAATACGATCAACCGTTTTCGCAGCGAGCGATTAAAAGATGTTTTGAAAACTGTTTTTGGAAAAGTAGTAGAACTGTTGGTTGAAGCCGGACACTTAAACTTGAAAGAAGTTTATACCGATGGTACCAAACTAGAGGCCCAAGCCAATCGATACACCTTTGTCTGGGGCAATGCCATTAAAACCAACAAAGCAAAGATGGCCGAGCAACTCAAATCTTTGTGGGCCTATGCAGAAAGTGTGGCAGCCGAAGAATTGAAAGATGAAGCCCCCGAAAGCTTTGCGCCTGTGAGCGCCCAACAGGTAAGAGATACGATTGAGAAAATAGACAAAGCACTAGAGGGTAAAGAGATTGATAAGAAGAAACGTCAGCAACTTACGTACGCCAAAAAGAATTGGCCTTCCAACCTGGAACGGTATGCCAAACAAGAGCAAACCCTGGGCAAGCGAAACAGTTATTCTAAAACTGACACGGATGCCACCTTCATGCGCATGAAAGAAGATCATATGATGAATGGTCAATTAAAACCCGCTTATAATATTCAGCTCTCCAGTCATGACCAGTTTGTTGTCAACTACAGCCTTCATCAAAACCCTACCGATACGACTACCCTTAAAAAGCATCTGGAATCGTTTCATTCTCTCTATCAAAAATATCCTGAAGTATTGACTGCTGATGCCGGCTATGGATCAGAAGAAAATTATCTACTGTTGAAAAGACATAAGATTGAAGGTTATGTGAAGCACAATCAGTTTGACAGAGAGCAACGCTGCAAAAATGTAGATCGGTTTAAGGGCGATCAATTAGAATATGATAAGAAGAAAGACATGGTCTACTGCCCTTCGGGCGATGCTATGAAGCGCATCGGAGATACTACGCGCACCACGGCTAATGGATTTAAACAAAAGCTAGCAAAGTATCAGGCAAAAAACTGCAAGGGATGTCCGTTACGAGAAGCATGTCATAGCCAGCAAGGCAACCGTATCGTGGATATTAATCACCGCTTACGAAAATTAAAGCAGCAAGCGAATGCAAAATTAAAAAGTGAAAAAGGAATTGCTTATCGCAAAAAGCGCGCTGCCGACATCGAACCTGTATTCGGAAACCTAAAACACAACAAAAACTTCAAGCGATTTATGCTGAAAGGCCTAGATAAAGTCGCTATTGAAACCGGATTACTTGCATTGGCTCACAATCTGGCAAAAATAGCAGCCTAAAATCCCTGTTATCTTTTTACCCAAAACTAAAAGCAGAAAAACATTGCCCAAAAATAAAAAAGAGACCGCCTCACTTTTGAGACAGCCTCTTTTCTTTTGACTGAGACTCAATAGAATTTTAAGTGATTTGAGTTGTTTCCCCATTCTGATCCTAAATCCATTAAAGTTGTTCAAAAATTAAATATGGTGTGTACCAATACTATTGGATATTGAAACACCAGATTAATACTATTATTGCACCGTGTATGACCAGACTTTACATTTTAATACTTTTCTTATTTATAGGGATTACTGACCTGTTCGGTCAGTTTAACGAAACGATTCGCACCGGCCGACCTGGACAGTCCATAGGGGCATTTACGGTTGGTAAAGAATTCTTTCAAATTCAAAGTGGCGTGGATCACTTCAGTTATAATAATGCAATGATCAGCGGAAGCGGGGTATTAAGCAACACCGTCCTTCGATACGGACTTACCGAACCTTTTGAAGTAAGCGCACTGATCGAGTATAAGGGTGAAAATGTGGATAATAGTTCTGACTCACAGAATTTAGATGGTTTTAGTGCCGTTGATCTTGGTATGCGATATCACATCTATACCGGTAAGGGGTTAGCTCCCAGTATTGCCTTTCAAATACGGTGGCGAATTCCCAAAATAGGTGGTGACTATGAAATTAATCAATGGGCTCCTCGATTTCTGATTGTTACAAGTCAACTGCTTTCTAATAAACTAACTTTTATAACGAATTGGGGAGCATCGTGGAATGGAAATAACGCTATTCCGCAAGGAGTCTATACGGCTAATCTCTCTTATGCAATCACATCTAATTTTGGAGTATTTATCGAAAATTACGGAAGCCTCCTTCAGTCTGATTTTGACTCTTTTCTAGATGCTGGCATTGCCTACTTAATAAACAGTAATCTTCAGTTAGATTTATACTCAGGATTTGGCAAAAATGAAGATGCCAAAGACTTTTATGTCAGTGCAGGTATTTCTTGGCGAACAAAATGAAAATAAAAATGAATGGTTTTAAAATATCCGGCTTAGCAACATTCTTATTGCTGCTTATAGTCCATTTGGCTGTGGCCCAAGATACCGCAAAGCTTAAGGACTCGATCCATCTTGATAAGACAACCCATTTAATACGAAGGATGGATAGTGTTAAAGTAACCGACTCATTACGAAGAGCTACTTTATTGGCAGAAATAGAAAGTCTCAAAGGCTCAGAAGCGAATTGGGAGCGCCAGACATTGTTGAAAAAATTGCGGGAAGAAGAAGCTGAGGACTCCCTG
>JAGODE010000387.1 GCA_017998385.1 Chitinophagaceae bacterium
AGGTATGATCGTGCTGGCTCTTTTCCTGGTACGCATCCTGTATCTCCGGTTTTTTGTGCGCACCAATCTTTTTCCTGAATCATTTTTCATACCCAGGGGGCTTATTACCATTGTACTCTTCTATAAAATTCCCGACTCACTTAAACTGAGCAGCTTTAATGACGGCATCCTGTTTTTTATCATTCTCACCACCAGTATTATTATGGCACTCGGAATGATCTTTTATAAGAAGAAGCCGGAACAAATTGTGGAAGAATCGCAGTTTTCTGAACGCCCCGATATTTTCTGATCGGTACGTTTTTTGTAGATTGGTGTAAATCTGCCTGTCTTAACCGTTGCGTAATAACGATGGCTTAGTTTCGTATGAGAGTTCATAACCATGATTCTAATCGATATTCTTTTTCCATTAAAAGACCCGGTGCCCATTCTCACCATCGTGCTCTTTATTATTCTGCTCGCGCCCATTCTGCTGCGCAAGCTGAGGATACCCAGCATTATTGGTCTGATACTGGCAGGTATGGCCATCGGCGATCATGGATTCAATATTATTGCCCGTGGCAGTATTGACCTGTTTGGCAAAGCGGGGCTGCTCTATATCATGTTTCTGGCCGGCCTGGAACTGGATATGGCCGAATTCAAAAAGAATAAGTATAAAAGTCTTGTATTCGGCTTTTTCACCTTTGCCATCCCACTGGGACTGGGTTACCTGCTTTGTACCTATGTACTTCATTTTTCGCCGCTGGCATCACTGCTTGTATCAAGTATGTTTGCCACACATACCCTGGTGGCCTATCCGCTGGCCAGCCGTATGGGTATTACCAGGAATGAAGCGGTCACGGTGACGGTAGGGGGAACAATCATTACCGATACAGCTGTACTGCTGATCCTTGCTGTGATTGCCGGCTCCGCAGCAGGTGAATTGAATCAGGCCTTCTGGATACGGCTGGTGGTTTCTTTTCTGCTCTTTGCCGGTTTCGTGTTGTTTGGTTTTCCGCCCATCGGCCGCTGGTTTTTCCGAAAAATAAAAGATGACCAAACCACCCATTTTATTTTTGTGCTGGCACTGGTTTTCCTGGCCTCCTTCCTGGCACAGCTGGCTGGCGTGGAAGCCATCATAGGCGCATTTCTGGCTGGCCTCGCCCTTAATCAGCTGATACCGCATAGCTCGGCACTGATGAACCGTCTTGAATTTGCCGGCAATGCCATTTTTATTCCTTTTTTCCTGATAAGTGTGGGTATGATCGTAGATCTGCGTGTGCTGCTCAAGGGTCCGGAGGCACTTTATATCGCCGTAGCCCTGACGTTAATGGCAATTGCCTCCAAATGGCTGGCAGCTTTTGCCACTCAAAAGTTGTTTCGGTACTCGGCCGATCAGCGAAAGCTCATGTTTGGCCTCAGCACATCGCATGCCGCTGCTACCATTGCAGTAATCCTGATCGGTTACAACATGCATATCGTGGATGAAAATGTGCTTAACGGAACCATTGTACTGATACTGGTTACCTGCATGACCGGTTCATTTGTAACAGCCAATGCCGGCAGACGTATGGCCACACAGGCACGTGAAGTAATACCTGCTCATTTGCTTAATCCGCATGAACGTATTCTGATAGCGGCAGACGATGATCAGCATACAGAAGAGCTGATTGATTTTTCTGTACTGATTTACGATGACCGGGAAGAAAATCCGATCTACCTGCTGCAGGTGGAACAGGATGCCTCGGATGTCAAAAATAAAATCCTTCAAAGTCAGCATGAACTGGAAGGCGCAATTAAATATGCAGCCAGCATGCAAACACAGGTGCAGTTGCTAAGCCGGGTAGACCTTAACCGGGTCAATGGCATTGCCCGCACAGTTAAAGAAATGGTAATCTCCGATGTAGTGATGCAATGGGAAGAACAGACTGCCAGTGCCACCGATTTTCTCGTCAACAAGCTCGTGGGTTCCGCAGCCACCAATCTGCTGGATATTACCTGGGAGACCGTTTATCTTTGCCGGCTTCGTCACCCGCTGAATACAACCCGCCGCATTCATTTATTTGTAACCCGCAATGCAGAGTTTGAAATTGGCTTCAGCCATTGGGTACGCAAAGTAAATCGTCTGAGTAAAGAGTTGAATGCGAAAATCAGGTTGTATACAAAGAAAACGACGGCTACTGCCATAAGAAATGAGTTAAAGCGACAGCGTGCCAGCAGCGAAATTCCCGTTTTGATTATTGAAGATGCGGAAGTGATGGCTGCTGCTATCAGACGTACCGATCCGCATGACCTGCTGCTGGTCATCAGTGCACGCAAAGGCACCGTTTCGCACCATTCCCAATTTGATAATCTTGCCGTCAAAATTGCCCGCCAGTATGCGGACAGTAATCTCGTGCTTATTTATCCCGAACAAAAGCAGGGCGAAGTAGTGGATATTGGTATGGGTGCACATGATATTACACTTACGCCTATCCAGGATCAGCTGGATAACCTGGGCCGTATCCGCAGAGGATTACGCAACCTGTTCAGGCCACGTAAATGACCGATCAGACCCTGTGCCTGACGCCCTGATTTTCCAGACGCCCCGCCTGGCAAGGCAGGGCTACAACGTTTATTCTTTTACCTTCTGCCTTTTCTTCACTCATCACCGCCCCGCCCGGCAAGGCGGGGCTACAACGTTTATTCTTTTACCTTCTGCCTTTTCTTCACTCGTCACCGCCCCGCCTGGCAAGGCGGGGCTACAACGTTTATTCTTTTACCTTCTGCCTTTTCTTCACTCATCACCTCCCCGCCTGGCAAGGCAGGGCTGCACCGTTTATTCTTTTACCTTCTGCCTTTTCTTCACTCGTCACCGCCCCGCCTGGCAAGGCAGGGCTACAACGTTTATTCTTTCTCCTTCTACCTTTTACCCTCTACCTCACTAAATTTGTTGCGCATTAAAAAACAACCAGTATGCAACCACTCATTGAATGTGTTCCCAATTTCAGCGAAGGCAATGATCCTGTTATTATCCGCCAAATTACTGATCAGATAGAAGCCGTGGAAGGAGTGAAGCTCCTCAATGTTGATCCTGGTAAAGCCACAAACCGTACAGTTGTGACTTTTGTGGGGCATCCCGAGGCCGTGATTGAAGCCGCCTTTCGCGCCATTGCCAAAGCAGGTGAACTGATAGATATGAGCCGTCATAAAGGCGAACATCCCCGTATGGGTGCCACTGATGTTTGCCCGCTTATTCCCATAGCGGGTATCGGCATGGAAGAAACAGCTGCCTGGGCACAGCGCCTGGCTCAACGCGTGGGCACAGAACTATCGATACCAGTTTATCTCTACGAAGAGGCTCAACCAGATAAAAGTCGCAGCAACCTCTCGGTTATCCGTGCAGGCGAATATGAAGGCTTTTTTAATAAGATAAAAGAACCTGCCTGGAAACCTGATTTTGGACCGGCCGCAATGGATGCAAAAAGAGGTGCGACCGTTATCGGTGCACGCGATTTTCTGGTAGCTTATAATGTGAATCTGAATACTAC
>JAGODE010000112.1 GCA_017998385.1 Chitinophagaceae bacterium
ATGTACAGGCGCATGACTATGTATTTGTCAATACATGGGTAACTCTTTATTGCCTTTTTTAACCAGACTCAGATCGATATTATGTATAAGCGATTAGTATACCTGGTGGCCCTGCTGGCTATTGCTTTCCTGCTGGTAGTAGCCTGCCGCCATGACTATGTAAGTGCAACGGATACGGGCAATCTTAATCCGCCAACGCCCTCGGCAACCTGTTCACCAGACTCTGTTTATTTCGTAACCCAGGTACAACCGGTTATTTCCTCTAATTGTACCATGAGCGGCTGCCACGACAATGCTTCTCATGCACATGGTGTCAACCTTACATCGTACAACAATATCATGAGGTATGTAGTGCCGGGTAATGCAGGATCGAGTAAACTGTATAAAGTAATAGTAAGAACGGGCGACGAACGAATGCCTCCCAATGCACCGCTCAGCAGCGCTCAGCAATTATTAATTCAGCAATGGATTAACCAGGGCGCACTGAACAATAACTGTACGGGTAGTTGCAGCGATGCAGTATTCACCTATAGCAGCGCAGTGAAACCTATTCTATCTGCACGTTGCGTAGGTTGTCATAACCCCTCTTCGCTCGGTGGGGGAATTGATCTGTCAACATACAATGCGGTAAAAACCGTGGCACTGTCAGGGCAACTGGCCGGCGCAGTAGCCGGCAAAGCGGGCTATACACTCATGCCGCAGAATGCCAGCCGGCTGAGTGATTGTGAAATATCACAGATACAAAAATGGGTAGATGCGGGGGCATTAAATAACTGATAAACTCAATAAAATGCGAACGATCTCAATAGTAATCCTGTGCTGCCTGGCATTGCTGGCACTGCACTCCTGCTACTACGATAAAGAGCAACTGTTGTATAGCAGCTCAAACGCAACCTGCGATACATCGGGCGTGGCTTCTTATGTTCAGAAAGTGAGTCCGCTGCTGAAACAGTATTGTTACAGCTGTCATACCGGCAGTTTCCCTTCTGGAGGTATCCTGATGGGAAGTTACACGGCTGATAAAACCATTGCATTAAACGGCAAGCTGTATGGAAGTATTACACATGCATCCGGCTATTCTCCTATGCCGCAGGGATTATCGAAACTTACCGACTGCCAGATAGCTACGGTGAAGAAGTGGATAGATGAAGGTACTCAGAATAACTAATAAATCTATGTATGAAGAGAAGAAAAATATTGATTGCTGCAGGCATTGTGTTACTGGCTGTATTAATTGCCTCGGCGTATATCTATAAGGAATACAACAGAAAATATGCCGATACGGCAACGCTCCATCCGGATTATGTGCTTTCTGCTGCATCCTTACTCAATCATTTTGCTCATGACTCTGCATTGTCGTCACAGAAATATATGAACAGGCTGCTGCAGGTATCGGGAGTAGTTAAACAGGTTGAGCGCATCGACGACAAAAACGTAGTGATGGTGCTGGGTGACTCAACTGACCGATCAGCTGTGCGATGCAACCTCGACAGCGTACATCAATCAGCGGTTATGCGGACCCGGGTCGGTCAAACTGCAACAGTAAAGGGCGTATGCTCAGGCTTCAATCAGGATGAATTGCTTGGGTCCGACGTGATACTGATTCGTTGTGCGCTGGTCACTGATTCGTTAACCGTAAATAAAAATTAATAGTATGAAAAATAGCAGAATCATGGCAATATTTTTTTGCCTGTTTTCATCGTCTGTGTATGCGCAGGTATCATTTACCAAGACCGGCAAGGTTGAATTTGATGCAACAGCGGCGTCTTCTCCGGAGCGAATAGAAGCAGTTACGCATACCGCAACAGCAGTGCTGGATACACGAAACGGGCAACTTCAGTTTTCTATACTCATTAAGAGCTTCGTTTTTGAACGCGCATTAATGGAGGAACATTTTAACGAAAACTATATGGAAAGTGACAAATATCCGAAAGCGGAATTCAAAGGCAACATAATGAATCTGACTGTAGGTGATTTTGCCAAAGATGGAATCTATAATGTAAAGGTAAAAGGAAAGCTAACGCTGCACGGAGAATCGCGTGATATAGAAACGGCCGGCAAACTGGAGGTTAAAGGAGCCGTTATTCAGGCCACTGCATCCTTTCCAATAGCACTGGCCGATTACAAAATTTCTGTTCCATCACTCGTGGCAGATAAAGTAGCCAAAACGGCCCGTATCAATATTGACTGCAGGCTCGAACCTTTAAAATAAATTTTATGGATGATAAGACGATAATAAAAGTGAAATATGCTTCATTATTGACGCTCATGCTTGTGGTCTTCAGTGGCATGCACGCACAGGAGACGGATCTGCTTAAGCTCGTAAATGAAGAGAAGCCCCGTAAAGAGTATGTAAAAAACGCCTTCAAGTCACCGCGGGTTATTCAAAGCCAGTCTATCGAATTTCTGAGGCCGGGTACTATGGACTTCCGCATCCTGCACCGGTTTGGTCAGCTTGATCAGGGCTATAAAAACTTTTTCGGATTAGATCAGGCCAGTATGCGCATGGGCTTTGATTTTGGTATAAAACGCAATCTGATGGCGGGCGTGGGCAGGAGTACCTATAAAAAAGAGCTCGATGGCTATATAAAATTTGCTCCGTTTCTTCAATCTACCGGACCTGGCTCTTTTCCTGTTACTATAGCAGTAGTGACAGGAATTACTATGGATGGCACCAGCTGGGCCGATCCTGCCCGCAAAAACTATTTTACCTCTCGGCTGGCTTATTACTTTCAGGGTATCGTAGGGCGTAAAATATCCGATGCATTTACAGTGCAGGTCATGCCCACGCTGATTCATAAGAACCTGGTACAAATGGCCGGAGATGGAAATGATATACTGGCGGCAGGAGTGGGTGGCCGCTTACGCCTGAGCAGGCGTGTTGCGCTGACCTGCGACTACTTTCATGTATTCAATCCCTTAACCGATAATACTTATCATGATCCATTATCTGTAGGTGTGGACATTGAAACGGGGGGCCACGTATTTCAGCTTCATTTTACCAACTCGACAGGTATGAATGAGCGGGCGGTTATTACCGAAACAACAGGGCGTTGGGGGAAAGGTGAAATCAGATTTGGCTTTAACCTGTCGCGGGTATTTCAACTGAAGAAGCAAAAAGTGAAATAAACAGAAGCCCGGATTGCTGGAGATATAATCCGGGCTTTTTAAAAAATTATTTCTTTCCTTCTGCACCCCGATAATTCATGATATCGCGATCAAAGAGGTAAAGCCCGCTCTTGTCATCGCCAATCAGCTCGAGCTTATCATTGAGCGTGCGGGCTGTACGTTCTTCTTCTATCTGTTCGTTTACATACCACTGCAGGAAATTGTGCGTGGCATAATCTTTTTCGGTGAGCGACAGATGTACGAGGTCATTGATGCTATCGCTCACTTTCAGCTCGTGTTTCAGAAACTCTTCAAACAGTTTTTTGAGCGAGGTAAAAGTGAGGGTGGGTTGCTCCAGCGGGGGTACCACAGCAAAGCCGCCACGCTCATTGATAAAGCGTACCAGTTTGAGCATATGGATTCGTTCTTCGTCAGACTGTTTGTAAAAAAAATTGCTTACCCCTTCCAGGCCAGGCTGTATCTCTGACCAGGAGGCCATGGCCAGGTAGGCCTGCGACGATTCTGCTTCCATTTGTACCTGCTTGTTGAGTGCGTCCTGAATAGCTTTTGATAACATAACAACGGGTTTTGATGTTACAAATTACTACTATTTCGATGATAATAGCTTTTGATATATTGTCAGGGTATTGTTGATTTTCTGGCTGGCGGAGGGATACTTATTTGTACCTTTTTACTTAATTTCATCGCTTCTTAGCTCACCTCACCGGGCCTGACCCGGGTTTAAAACAATCATCATGATCAAAAAAAAGCTTTCATGGGCATTGGCACTGTTAGTAGTCAGTACCACTTCCCTGGCCCAGCAAGCGGAGTCGAAATACGATCCGCATGCACTGTTTTCTCCCCTTTTCTATACCCAGAATGGTAATGAATATCGTGCCGCCACGGGCGAACCGGGTCCTGCCTACTGGCAAAATAAAGCAGATTACCAGATTGCTGCCCAGCTGGACGAAGCCAAAAAAGAAGTGACGGCTACCGTTACAATTACTTATACCAATAACAGTCCTCAGCGTCTTCCCTACATCTGGCTTCAATTGGATGAAAACCTTTTCAACAGCTCTTCACGCGGGCAGGCTAAAATGCCTGCTACCGGCCGCAGCCGCTATGGTGATGCCACTTCAAAATTTGACGGTGGTTATAAGATAAAATCCGTAAAGGTGATCAGCGGTGCTGCGCAATCAGATGCCAATTACCTGGTAAATGATACACGCATGCAGGTGCGCCTGGCCAATGCACTGGCTGCAAAAGGCGGTAGCCTGAAATTAAAAATTGAGTATTCTTACACAGTGCCCGATTATGGTGCAGACCGTACCGGCATTCTAAATACCAAAAACGGTAACATCTTCGCCATCGCCCAGTGGTATCCCCGCCTCTGTGTATTTGATGATGTACGCGGATGGAATACTGACCCCTATCTGGGCGCCAGCGAATTTTACCTCGAGTACGGCAACTTTGATGTAAGCATTACTGCTCCGTCGGCCATGATCGTGGTGGCATCAGGTGAATTACAAAATCCCCAGGATGTACTTACTGCAAAACAACTGCAGCGCTACAATCAGGCCAAACAAAGCGATGCAACTGTTATGATCCGTGATAGCGCCGAGGTAACAGATCCCGCTTCACGTCCCTCCAAACCTGCAGTGACCTGGAAATACAAACTGAACAATGCCCGCGACTTTTCCTGGTCGGCCTCCCGTGCCTTTATCTGGGATGCAGCACGTATGAACCTGCCTGACGGTAAAAAAGGGCTGGCCATGTCTGTATATCCTGTAGAATCAAATGGTGTTAAAGCCTGGAGCCGCGCTACTGAATATACAAAAGGATCTATCGAGAATTACAGCAAACGCTGGTTCCCTTATCCCTACTATTCCGCAGTCAACGTGGCCTGTAATATCGGTGGTATGGAGTATCCCGGTATAGTATTCTGCAGCTATCGTGCCCGTACCGAAGGCCTCTGGGGTGTAACGGACCACGAGTTTGGCCATACCTGGTTCCCCATGATCGTAGGTAGCAACGAACGCCGCTACGGATGGATGGATGAAGGCTTCAACACATTTATCAATGATATTGCTGCTGCAGACTTCAACAACGGTGAATACAGCCACCCCCGTCAAAGCGCACACAAAAGCCGCCTCTTTACCAACAGGATCGAGTCGGTATACAATACACCCGATGGCATGCAGGAACGTAATATCGGTGCACTGCTCTATGCCAAACCCGGCTTTGCACTTGGCCTGCTGCGCGATGTAGTACTGGGCGAAGACCGCTTTGATTATGCCTTTAAAAAATATATCCGCGACTGGGCTTACAAACATCCCACACCCTGGGACTTTTTCCGCAGCATCGAAAATGGCGCTGGCGAAGACCTGGCCTGGTTCTGGAAAAGCGTATTCTTCGAAACCTGGCAGCTCGACCAGGCTGTTACCAAAGTAGAATACCGCGACAATAACGCTAAAAATGGTGCACTGGTTACCATCGCCAATCTGGAACAAATGGCCATGCCAGTGACTGTTGAGTATACGACAGTAAGCGGTAAAAAGAACCGCAAAGTGCTGCCCGTTGAAATCTGGCAAAGTACGGGTACCTGGAAGTTCCCTCTCGATACAGACGAAGAACTGAGCTCTGTAGTGATTGATCCCGACAAACGTCTGCCTGATATGAACCCGGATAATAATACCTGGAAAAAAGAATAGAGTTCTTTATCAAATATAGAATCCCCTGATCTTAACACGGTCGGGGGATTTTTTTTGTGAAAAAACGTTCAGGAAATGTTTTTTTCACATGGGTGGGTCTGGGAGTCGAGGTAGATTTACAGGACGCTAAGAACGCAAAGGACGAGAAGGACGCTAAGAGCGCGAAGAGCGCGAAGAATGAGAAGGACGCAAAGAGCGCAAAGCGATACCAGGCGAAAGTTGAGCGGTTAAAAATTTTTACCCATGTTGACAGAAAATGAAATTTCAAAAATAATATGTGATGAAGCTATTCACGTACACAAGATACTGGGGCCAGGTTTGCTTGAATCCGTCTACAGAAGATGTATGGCGTATCGCCTAACGGAAAACGGTCTGGCAGTACGAGAAGAAGTCGGTATTCCGCTTTCATTCGAAACCCTGGCAATCCCGGTTGCATTTCGGGCAGATCTGGTGGTCGAAGAAAAGGTAATTATCGAAGTAAAAAGTATTTCTGCATTATCCGAAATTCACTTTTCTCAAGTGCTGACGTATCTGAGATTGACGGAAATAAAGTTGGGGCTTCTCTTAAATTTTAATTCGGTATTGATGAAAAATGGAATCAGGCGGATTGTTAATAAGCTGGTCTCACCTGATTCCGGATAAACGATTAAATTAAATTCCTTCGCGCTCTTTGCGCTCTTTGCGCTCTTCGCGCTCTTTGCGTCCTTAGCGTTACAATTCTTCCGCAACTTCAGTCGATGGCTGTTCCTTCTTCTTCCTTCCTTTTTTCTTCATTTTATTAATCCAGATAAGTGTGCCGGTGATGGGCAGGCTGGTAGCGATGAGGCAGGCCAGGAAGTAAATGAGTTTAGTGAATTTGCCATACACATTACCTACGTGAATGGCTTTGATAGATCCCGCTACGCGTTGGTTAAAAGGTTTTTCAGTGAAAATATCTTTCTTGAGTAGTTGTGCACTGAATTGATCCAGTTGTAATCTGTCGCCTGCTGCCGGGGCAAAGAAGCCGCGATGGTATTTACTGATATTAACCGTGCCTTTAGCCTGCGAGGGCAGGCTGATCTGGTAGTCGCCCGGCCAGGGGAGTGCTGTCTGCGCTGCATCGAGGTAAGCCTGCAGGCTGAGTTTGGTTGTAGTATCGCCGTTTGCAGGCAAAGTGGAACGTAAGGGCTTTTCTTTCGGCGCATCTTTGGGTTGATAAGTACCCAGTGTTTTCTGAAGACCGGTGCGGTACCAGTCAAATGACCATTGCGGACCGGTGAGTCCCATGAGCAGCAGGAAGAACAGGGCATAAAAAGCCAGGGTATTATGGAGGTCATGATTGACACGCTTCCAGCCGGCGCGCCATTTTATTTTCAACCCCTGGCGCCAGTGTTTCACTTTTTGCGGAAACCAGATGATGAGACCCGTAATACAGCCCAGGGTAAAAATAATCGTTGCCCATCCGGTGATGGTACTACCCAGTTCGCGGTTGCTCATGCCGCTGACGATAGGTTTTTCCACTTTATCGAGTAAAAGCCAGCGGTGCAGGCTGAACATTTTGCTCATGAATTCTTTGGTACGGCTTTTCTCCGTGTTATTGCCCAGGATATCGCCCGTATAGGGGTTGACCATATAAGTAGTACCGCGTTCACTGCCTTCTTTTTTTAGCGTAAACTGATATGAGCGGGTAGTACTGGCAGGAATAGAGGCACTGGTGAGCGTACCTTCCTGCTGGCTCCGGAGGCGGGCTACCAGTGTATCGATGGGCAGGGCAGTTTGTCCCTGACCGGGAGTCACTTTGTATAAATGAGATAAAGAGGCTTCGGTAAGTTCTGTGTTGTAAACGTAAGCGGTGCCGCTAAAACAAACTGCTATTACGATGAGTCCGCTCGCCAGACCCAGCCAGAGATGGACATCGTTGAAAAATTTGCGTATGCGCGGCCAGCGGCTTTTGGCAGATTGAGACATGTGTGGATCAGCTGTATTTAAGGGGGTAAATTTATTTCCGCCTTTTGGGCCGGGGTTACGGATTGAGGAAAAAATGAAAGCCCGGTTTACGCATTCGGGAAATTCCAGTTAAAATAAAAGAGGGTATGCCGTGCTGGCACACCCTCTTGATGAGTTTTGTCGAAAATATGATTAAGATCCGCAGCTGATACAGCCGTCCTGCATGGTACAAACGGCACCTTCCACAATTTGTGCTTCAGGGGCATTATTGCCTTCAATAACGGTCAGGTTATGCGTGTCGATCAATGGTTCCACGGCGCGGCCTCCCTGTTTTTCAACAGTAAACTGAACAGCCTGTGAGGCGGCTTTTGTGCGCAGGTAATACATACCTGTTTTCAGTCCTCTCTTCCAGCCATAAAAATGCATGGAAGTGAGTTTGCCGGTAGTTGGAGTATCTACAAACAGGTTGAGTGATTGTGACTGACAAATATAGGCACCGCGGTCTGCGGCCATATCGATGATAGCACGCTGTTTGATTTCCCAAACTGTTTTATAGACTTCCTTGATATGATCGGGGATATTGGTGATTTTCTGGATGGATCCATTCTGCGCCATGATGGCGTTTTTCATTTCATCGTTCCAGAGGTTAAGCTCAACCAGGTCTTTGAGCAGGTGTTTATTTACCACTACAAATTCGCCACTCAGTACACGGCGTACATAGATGTTGGAGGTGTAGGGCTCAAAGCACTCATTGTTGCCGAGTATTTGTGATGTGGAAGCTGTAGGCATGGGGGCTACGAGCAATGAATTGCGTACACCATGTTTTAATACTTCTGCTTTGAGTGTATACCAATCCCAGCGCAGGGTAGGTTCTACATTCCACATATCAAACTGGAAAATACCTTTTGATACGGGTGAGCCGGCAAATGTTTCGTAAGGGCCTTCCACTTTTGCCAGGTCTTTACTGGCGGTCATGGCTGCAAAGTAGATTGTTTCGAAGATCTCTTTATTCAACAGACGCGCTTCATCGCTTTCAAATGGAAGACGCAGCAGGATAAATACGTCTGCAAGTCCCTGTACACCCAGACCAATGGGGCGGTGACGCAGGTTTGATTTTTCTGCCTCTGGTACAGGGTAATAGTTATTGTCGATGATCTTATTCAGGTTTTTAGTTACCTGGTAAGTCACTTCGTAAAGTTTATCGTGGTCAAATTTACCATTGATCACATAGCGGGGCAGTGCCAGCGAAGCCAGGTTACATACGGCTACTTCATCGGGGCTGGTATATTCAATAATCTCTGTACAGAGGTTAGAGCTTTTGATCGTACCCAGGTTCTGCTGATTGCTTTTACGGTTAGCCGCATCTTTGTACAGCAGGTAAGGTGTACCGGTTTCTATCTGTGCATCCAGGATAGAAAACCACAATTCCTGGGCTTTTACAGTTTTACGGGCGCGTCCTTCCTTTTCGTATTGAGCATATAGCTTTTCAAATTCTTCGCCCCAGCATTCGTGCAGGCCGGGTGCTTCATTGGGGCAGAACAAACTCCAGTCGCTGTTTTCTTCTACCCGTTTCATGAACAGGTCTGGAATCCAGAGGGCATAAAAGAGGTCGCGTGCGCGCATTTCTTCTTTGCCATGGTTTTTGCGCAGGTCCAGAAACTCGTATACATCTGCATGCCAGGGTTCGAGATAGATGGCGAAAGCCCCTTTGCGTTTACCACCGCCCTGATCTACATAGCGTGCAGTATCGTTGTATACCCGCAGCATGGGGATGATACCGTTGCTGGTACCGTTGGTGCCGCCGATATAGCTGCCTGTGGCGCGGATGCCATGAATGGCGAGGCCAATACCACCGGCACTTTGAGAAATCTTGGCTGTTTGTTTAAGGGTGTCATAGATGCCATCAATGCTGTCATCCTTCATCGTGAGGAGGAAGCAGGAGCTCATTTGCGGCTTGGGTGTGCCCGCATTGAACAGCGTGGGGGTGGCATGTGTAAACCAGCGCTCACTCATGAGATGGTAAGTCTTGATGGCGCTGTCGATATCTTCTTTGTGAATGCCGATAGCCACGCGCATAAACATATGTTGCGGACGCTCAGATACTTTGCCATCCAGTTTGAGCAGGTATGACTTTTCAAGTGTTTTGAAACCGAAATAATCAAATCCGTAATCGCGGTCGTAGATGATGGTAGAGTCGAGCAGTTCGGCATTGTCCTGGATGATCTGCCATACATCATCGGCAAGCAGGGGAAGGTGTTTGCCTGTTTTGGAATCCGTACAATTGTAGAGCAGCTCCATGGTGCCGGAGAAGCTCTTGGTAGTATTTTTATGGAGGTTGCTGACGGCAATACGGCTTGCCAGCAGCGCATAGTCAGGGTGTTTTACCGTGAGCGATGCGGCTGTTTCAGCTGCCAGGTTGTCCAGTTCGGTAGTGGTAACACCATCGTACAGGCCTTCGATTACCTTTTTGGCTACATCAATGGAGTTAACAAAGCGACGGTCCAGGCCATAGCAAAGTTTTTCAATCCGTGCGGTGATCTTGTCAAACTTGACACTCTCTCTTTTATTGTTCCTTTTAATGACGTACATAGCTGCAGGATTTATATGGGTTAATAGTTTCCGTTTTTTCTCTCATTCAGTTTAATCGTTCTTACAGGATTGGATGGAGGATAAAAATTATTCAAACCGGTTACAGCAATTGGCCAGCCTGAATAAGAATAGTGATAACACTAAAAATCTTCTTCGGTTGAAAACGATTGGGTTTCTTTTCCGGCCATTACACCGGCCTTCTGATAATCGCCTACTCGTTTTTCGAAGAAGTTGGTTTTACCTTCCAGCGAAATCATTTCCATGAAATCGAACGGATTGGTGGCATTGAACATTTTGGGGTAACCCAGTTCGGCCAGCCAGCGATCGGCTACAAACTCGATGTATTGCTGCATCAGGTCAGCGTTCATTCCTATCAGCTTTACAGGGAGTGCATCGGTAATAAATTCTTTTTCGATCTCAACAGCATTGCCGATGATAGAATAGACCTGCTCCTGGGTAAGTTTGTTGGTAAGCATGCTGTAAAGCACACAGGCAAACTCACAATGCAGACCTTCATCGCGGCTGATGAGTTCATTGCTGAACGTAAGGCCGGGCATGAGGCCACGTTTTTTGAGCCAGAAAATGGAGCAGAAACTGCCACTGAAGAAAATGCCTTCTACTGCAGCAAACGCTACCAGTCGTTCGGCAAATGTGCCGTTTTCGATCCAGCGCAATGCCCATTCTGCTTTTTTCTTTACTGCCGGAACGGTATCGATAGCATGAAAAAGATGATCCTTTTCCTTGGGGTCCTTAATGTAGGTATCGATAAGCAGGGCATAGGTTTCAGAGTGAATATTCTCCATCATGATCTGGAAGCCATAAAAACAGCGGGCTTCCGGCAATTGCACCTCACTCATAAAGTTGACAGCCAGGTTTTCATTCACGATACCGTCGCTGGCGGCAAAAAATGCCAGCACGTGTGAAATGAAGTGTCTTTCACCATCGGTCATGGCAGCCCAGTCTTTTGCATCGGCGCTCAGGTCAATTTCCTCAGCAGTCCAAAAGCTGGCCTCATGCCGCTTATAATGCTCCCACAGCTTTGGATAATTGATGGGAAGGATAACAAAGCGATCCTTGTTCTCTCTTAGCAAAACTTCGTCTTCATGCTGCATAACAAAAAATTTGAACCGTTATATAATAGCGGCACGACAAGAGACGGAAAACCCCACACTTTTTTGATGAAAAAAGTAACGAAATCAATCTTTGCCGGTACCTTATGATCCGGGAAGGTTCCAAACAATAATTATTGCGGCCGGTAGCCTGGCTAGCCTGGTGGAGTTATAGGTTTTTTTCTTTTACTTATAACTTAAAACTTACAACTTATCACTCCCTCCGGGTCACAGTTGCCTGTCAGCCCATGATTTTCACATGGTTCCCCTGTTTATGCAGAAAAAATGTTTCCTGCTCCGCAACAAATTATCTTGAAGAACTGACAACGAATGTAAAATCAAACAAAGGAAATGGCGCTCGTAATTCTGCACAGGATGTGGATATATTTTTAGGCCCGAATGGGCCGAATATCCTTCTCTCTATATATAATAAAAAAATAGTATGACTGTCCCGGCCGGCACTAACCCGGGCCTGTCACCAGCCTGTCAGTTTCCTCTTTGCGCAACCAGACTTTGCCGAAATCGTAAGGGTTCTGGCTCTGCCAGGCCCCATTTTTACAAAACTAAACTGTACAGGCATGTGCCAATACCAGACCTTATTTCATCATGCAGATACCGGTTATGTGATACGCTGCACAGCCTGCGACCGCATACAGGTTGGGTTTGCGAACCTGCTGCTCACCTTCCGGGAAGAGGACCTGGCTCCTTTTTTACGCTGGATAAACCGGATTCGGGATGAGCAGCAACCCGGTATAAACCCGATCGTGCGCAGTATCATAATTCCATCACCCTGCGAAGGGGTTAGTCTCCTGCTCAACCCTAAAGAGCTGGAATCGCTCATCGGTATGATGGAAATAGCCGACAGTGAGCTAAAAACCCTTCAACTTATACAACTCTTTGGCGAGTCCTGACCGGGCACCAATCGTCAATAAATGATATAAAATGTGGATCATGCTGCGGTCTTATTCTTATGACGGCAGTAAAAAAACTGAAAGTGCCATCTCTTGAGGTGGCACTCTTATTTTTGCAAAAAATATTGAAACGATGAACCAAATTGAAGTATTTAATAATCTGGCCCGCAGCCGCCGCTCTGTATTTCCTGATCAACTGGAGGCTGGCAAACCGGTCGATGATGCCATTATCCGCGAAATCCTGACCAACGCCATGTGGGCCCCCAACCATGGCCGCGCCGAACCCTGGCATTTTACCGTATTCAGCGGCGAAGGGTTGCAAAAACTGGCCGATTTTCAAAGCAACCTGTACAAAGAACTTTCTGGCCCCGGCTTTAAGGAAATAACCTATACCAAGCTGCAGCAAAACCCGCTCAAGGCTTCTCATATCATAGCCATTGGCATGAAACGCACACCGAATAAAAATATTCCTGAAATCGAAGATGTGGAAGCCGTATCATGCGCCGTTCAGAATATCTATTTGTCGGTAACAGCATATGGCCTGGGCGGTTACTGGACCACCGGCGGAGTTACTTACCGCGAGCAGGCAAAATCATTTTTCGGCCTGGGCGAAGAAGATAAATTATTAGGCTTTTTCTACATAGGACATGTGGCATTGCCCTCAGGAGCCGCTACCCGCGCCGATTTTGACACTAAGGTGACATGGGTAAAATGATTCATTACTCTACACGATCAGTGAGTTTTTCCTGATCGGGGTTGTTTTTTTTCTGATTTCAAAAATGCCTGCGGAAGTAGTCTGGCAACTTTGCAGTCCAATTTTGAAACCAGCAATGACGCATTGGACCAAACTACTGCTTACAGCCTGCAGCTTCCTGTTGAAGACAGCGATGCTGCAGGCTCAGTCATTTTATACGCTACAGGGCAAAATCATCGATGAAGAAAACAAACCTCTTTCGCTTGCTACCATCCGTGTACTGCCAGCCGA
>JAGODE010000388.1 GCA_017998385.1 Chitinophagaceae bacterium
CTGTTATACATAGAAGCCAGGTCCATTTTATTGGTGATACCTGATTCAGCTACGGCTGTTTTGAATTCGTCCCATTTTTTCTGAGAGATATAAGAACGGGGAATTACACCACGGTAAGAGTTGAGACTGTTTTTATAAACCTGCCATTTTTCATCACCGCTTTCTACGCTCTTAACAAACTCATTGAGCAGTTCTTTCTTTTTGGGTATGTCTTTTTCAGAAAGGTAACGGCTTACGAGATCCTGTACCTTCCAGGAGCCATCGGGGAATTTCTCCTTGCGCATGCTGTTGATCAGCTTGGCCTGTTCGGGCAGGCGGGCTACCTGATAAAAAGTTTCCAGATTAGCGTAATCAGTCTCTGTTTTAAGCCCTTCTTTAAGGAGGCTTTCGATCTCTTTCTGGTAGATCTTCATCGCGTCTTCTTTCTTAAGCTGAACCTGTACCCGTGCATAAGGATATGCATATTCCTTTTTGCTGTCGGGGTTCAGTTCAAACTCTTTTTCGATCGATGATTTAGCTTTTACATAATCCGCTTCTACGCCTACAGAACTGCCTGCGTACTGATAAAAGTTTGATTCGGAAATGTAGGCGCCTTTGCGGGGTTTGCCGTTTTCGTAGAGGGCAGTAGTATATCCGTTGCCGCCATTGTTGTCATATTTTTTCTCAATCGAAAAGCCGAAGTACAGGAAATTGGCGGCAGTATCGGTAGTGACCGATCCCACCCATTTTCCATTCTTGCGTTGTAATACAACATCATCTGCTTTGTTCCCTTTTTTAGTTACCTGGTAAACGACACCTTCTACAGGAAGGATGGAGCCGGCCAGATCGCCACCGGGCGTGTAGGTGATGGTGATTACATCACCGGGTTTGGGTTTTTCGGGGCTGATTTCCAGATTGTCCTGGCCCCAGGCTGTTAGCGACCAGCTTGCGGCTAGCAGCAACATCCATTTTTTGTGATTCATTGCTATTTGGTTTAGGTGATGAAATTAGGAATAAGGGGGTCCGTGAAGTTAAGTGTTACTTTTTTAATACGCGTTCAAAAAGTTTGAAAATCCGTTTGTATTCATCCGTCCAGCTGCTGGGTTCTACAAAACCATGGTCTTCCATGGGGTAGGAGGCCAGTTCCCAGTTGTCTTTACCCAGTTCGATCAGCCGCTGTGCCAGTTTTACCGCGTCCTGGTAATGTACATTCACATCTACCATGCCATGGCAGATAAGCAGATTTCCTTTGAGGCCATCGGCAAAATAGAGCGGACTGCTGCGGCGGTAAGCCAGGCTGTCGGTAAATGGTTCGTTGAGGATGTTGGAAGTGTAACCATGATTGTATTGCGCCCAGTCGGTAACGGGGCGAAGGGCTGCACCGGCAGCAAATACATCCGGTTCGGTAAACAGGGCCATCAGGGTAATAAAGCCACCGTATGAGCCACCATATACTCCAATATGAGCCGGGTTTACGCCATAAGTAGATTGCAGATATTTTACGGCATCGACATGGTCGCTCAGGTCTTTGCCGCCCATATGGCGATAGATGCCGGTACGCCAGTCGCGGCCATAGCCCGCACTGCCGCGGTAGTCGATATCCATTACATAATAGCCGTTATCGGCCAGCATATTGTTGAACATGAATTCGCGGAAATAACTGCTCCACCATTTGTGGGCATTTTGCAGGTAGCCTGCACCATGTACGAATAAAACAGCTGGTTTGTTGGGATGCGGATTGGCCGGTTTATATATCCGTGCAAATACCTCTGCGCCATCAGCAGCTTTGAAACTGATTACATCCGGTTGACGCCAGGCATAAGAGCGAAACTCGGCCGACTCGGCTTTATCCGTAATCTGTTGTGCTTTGGCGCCGGGTTTGTTTTCCTGTACATACAACTCCCATGGGTGTGTGGATGAAGAGTACAGATAAGCCAGGTATTTTTCATCGGGCGAGAGGCTTACCTGGTTGGCTCCGGTCATGGAGGTCAGCTGCTGACGGCGTCCATCGGTAATAGACACTCTATAATAATGCTGCTCGCCGGGATGTACTTCGTTGCTGCTGATGTAGAAAAACTTTTTGTCATTTGATAAACGGGCTTGCTGTACTTCCCATTTGCCGGCAGTAAGCGCACGGCGGGTTCCCGTTTTTATATCATGAATATAGATATGCGAGTAGCCGGTTTCTTCAGACTGGTACCAGCACTGAGAGTCATTGATCCAGCCGATGCTGCCAAACATGCCGGGGCCTCCGATCCAGGCTTCATCGCGCTGGCGGCTCAGTAGCTGGTAGCGCGATGTGGCGGGATCCAGTAAAATGATCCAGCGGTCTTTGTTGTCGGTCGACCGGATCTCAACCAGTGCATAGCTGCTGTTGGGCGCCCAGTATGTATTGCCGAAACGCACATTGCGCAGTTCATTTTTCTTTTTGCGTTGCTCTGCCTGTGCCGGATAGTCTTTTAGATAATCGGGCAGATCACGAATGCCGGTGAGCGAATCTGATTTGATTGAATAGATGGTATCTTTTTCCCGGTCGTAGAGGAAGAACGTATAGCTGCCTTCGGGTGCACCTACTTTGCTGCGGGCAGGAATATCAACAGTAAACCCCGATTCTGTTACATAGTTGGGGACGATGGTGTTTTTGACACCTGTTGGTGCTTTATAAAGTGAATAGGTCACAAAACGTCCATCGGGACTTAAGTTGAGGCCCATGAGGCTGCGGTCCTGCAGGGGGATGCTGCGCAGCTCCGGTTGTTTGGGTGCTGCTTTTCGCGCTTCTGCGTCCTGATCTCTTTTGTCTTTCCGGCTGCGTAATACATCGAAGTAGAGCAGCTGGTCTTTTTTCAGCCAGGCTTCCTGTTCGCTTTCGGAATTGCTGCCACCGGCACCGGAGCGACCTCCGCCCGGACCACTTGGGCCGGCCGCACCAGACCGCACATTGGTGAGTTGCAGGGTTTCGCCGGTTTTGATATCCCAGGCATACAGATTTTGATCACGCCGGTAGGCTATCTTTTGCTGCTGAAACGAAAACTGGGGACCGCTTTCCGTCTCTACTGTTTGCGTTACACGACGGATAGTATTGTTTTTTAAATCTTTGTAAAATATATCTCCATTTTTACTATAAACCAGTGCCGAGCGATCCTGGTTATATACCACCGCATTGGCGGATAAGAAATTTTCGCGGTCTGCTGCACTTGTTTTAACGGGTTGTGTACGGTTGGTTTGCCATACATAGACAGAATCATCGGGTGCTGCATCGGGATTCCAGTCGAAATAAAAGCTTTTGGCATCCTGTGCCCATTGAATACCTGAAGGGGAACTGCCGATCCATTTTGGATCGCGCATAATTTTTTCTACAGTAAGCGGCGCCAATGGTTGCTGGGCCGTTGCCACTGCTGTAGTAAGTAGCAGTGAGCAAAACGAAACGGCTTTTCTCATGTATACGTTGTTTGGCTCTAAGTTATACGTTTTAGGTTATAAGTATTAAGTGATAAGTGGTAAGT
>JAGODE010000389.1 GCA_017998385.1 Chitinophagaceae bacterium
CTGTATAATAGTCGGGAGGTTTGCCGGTTATTTTCTGAGCGGTAATAATGGAAGTATATCCCTGTATCTTATCCAGATCTCTTATGCCCGATTGATAGTACCCAATCAGCTATAAAGGAAAGATATCGCCGGCGGGTGTGGTGATGTAAACCTGATCGCCGACGTTTACCAATAATTGATCGGCCAGTGGTTTTCCCAAAATAATACTATTGGGAATGGTCATTAAATCATTTCCCGACCCTCCGTTGACATAATCATAAAAATGAAACAGCTCATTCTCTTCCTGAGCGTTGATGCCATCGATTACGCCGGCTATACGTACATTCCCTTCGTTAAAAAAAGCAGGTGTATGAACTTTCGGTGAAATGCCGCGTACCCTTTTATCGGCGCGAATAGCACGTATAATAGCTTCGCTGTTATATATTTCCTCGCGGCTGTTGACGGCTTCTACAGAAGATATAAAATTGTAAAAATCTCTATATGCGCCAACCATGGAAACAGGCTGACGCGGATTCTTTTCTATTTCATTATACAGGCGTATGTGAGCAGTACGATTCAAAATCAATCCATCAAGCAACTTATTTAATCCGGTCATAAAACCGAGCAGGGCAATAAACATTGTTATACTAAAAGTAACACCTATCGCCGCCACCAGTGTCTGTTTCCAGCGTGCCAGCAAAAGTGATCCTGCTATTTCTATATTCAACTTATAATTCACCGGGAAGGTTTTTGTATAACATCGTCTTTGCTCAAGCCATTGACTATTTCGACCTGCTGATAATCCTTTAAACCGGTAGTCACTTTTCTTTTTTCACCGCTTTTGAGCAAGACAGTATTACCATCAAGCAAAAAAGAACGGGGAATAATCAATGCCTTTTCTTTTGTGCTTATCAGGATATTTGCTTCCACTGTTAAATTAGGATATAGCGGCAACGGTCGCGAAGTAAAAGTGGCGTCAACCTTAAATTTTCTGGAGCGGTCATCCATGATCGGCTGAATCGTTGTTACCACAGCATCAAACACCTGCCCCTGGTAACTATCCAAGCTTACAAACACCTTTTGCCCTGTCCTGATCTTGCCAATATCGTATTCATCCACCTGCAGTTCCATCAAAAACTCATCCTGGTCGCCTATAACGGCAACAGGAGCTTGCGTATTTACCATTTCCCCCGGCTCCTTTAAAATGTTGTATACTTTTCCATTCTGCCTGGCCTTAATAACATAATCATTGTTTACAGAATTGCTGATCTGTAAATTCTTCAACGACTGCTGTGCTGCAAAATCGATCTGCTTAACCAGGTTGTTATATTGCAACACACTTGCCTCAAAAGCTGTTTGAGCATTTTTCCAGGCAAGCTCCCTTTGCTCCAGTTCATTCCGCGTTCCTATGCCCTCATTCCACAAATTTTGCTGCCGCCTAAAAAGAACGGAATCGTTCTGCATTTTTTTCCTCGCCAGGTCACTATTTATTCTAAACTCATTTAGTCTGTCACTGCCAAAAGCTACAGAGGAATAGGTGGCAGCTATTCGTGCATTTTCGGTGTTGAGCTTCGGGGTTTCGTTAGCCAACACCAGAAGAACATCGCCTTGTTTTACAATATCACCTTCGTTAACCAGCTTTTGTGAAATAATGCCATTCACCGTTGAAAAGACCTGGTACTGATTTTTGCTTTTGACAATACCGGAAGCATACACAGACTCTGTAATATTGCGAACAACGGGTTTAGCCAGATTTTCTTCTTTGCGGTTACAGGCAAAGAGAACCATAGCAATTGCTGAAAGAAACCATTTCATTTAATAAAATTAAAAAGCGCCCCTTTACCGGACTATGAGCGATGTCAGCTGTAAACCTTTTATAGCTCATGAAGGGCCAGGCGTTTGCGTTGCGCCAAAACCATCACCTGGCCATAAGCGCCGGAGAGTTAATCTCTGTAAATAAAATTTTCGCTCTCCTACCCCTTCCAAAATTAGTTCGCGCAATTATGCAAATAAAAGAGCCTGATCAGGTCTTTTACTGACTAAGGTCATAATGACACATGCAATTGTTTTGTAATCCCCCCGGTAATAATGCAGGCTGAACCCGTATGCATCCTGCGTGGTGGGGAATGCTTCGGTGGTATCGGTCCCATTGGTGAGTGTACCGCCCATAGCCGGGTTCACCCCTTTGAGCCAGCCCTGCAGGGTATAGGCATAATCCATGCCCTGCACCCGCAGCTGGCGGAGAACACAATAACAGAGATAATAACGATAAAACCAACTGCATTGCTACTAGCATCGTCCCTTGCGTCGCACACTTCAACTGCAGGATCACAGATGAGCAATATTGAAGATCGATAAATACATCCTGATTTTTATTCGGCCCATCAAAAACATGGTTTTTGACAGTAGATTATCAGTAAAAGTATCTTTTAGACTAACAGGCCTTCTGACGAAGTTATGCTTAGTTACAAGCTAAGCATAACAGGAAAAAACAGCAAACGAAGGGAAACTTTGAAACATTAGGATACAGCATCGGATTTGACGTAAATAAACATGTTTAAATTTTAAATCATGCAACGCAGAAAAATATCAACACAAAAAAGCTTACTTTACAAATTGCTTCAATAGAATAAAAACACTTATACTACCTGCTAGCATGAAAACGCTATACCTGCTTTTTACTCTTTCTACCTTTACGGTGACTGGCTGCAGCAACAGTCAGAAACCCCAAAGCAAAAAAAGCAGCTGGCTACCGGAATACCCGGAACATCATATCAAAGAAAACCCGGATCGCCTTAAACGCGATAGTACTGTTTTATATACCGGCTGGTATTATATAGCCGATACTCCCAATACCTATATGCGTGAACTGGAAAAAACAGATGAAACCTACTACCTTAATCCCCAACCGATCGTAACGGTCAAAAGCTTTACCAATATTGAACTCTATGAAAGCAATTACAACGGTAAGATGTATTTGGGGCTAGAAATACAATTCGATAAAACAGGAACGGAAGCATGGAGACTGGCTACCCGAAAAGCTATTTCCAAAAAAGTTGCTTTTATTCTCGATAACAAGCTGCTATATGTCGCAACTGTCAATTCGGAAATCACTAATGGAGTATCTGTTATCAATTCCGACAAACATTCCAGATCTGAATTTGAAAATTTCAGGACAATTATTGAACTGAAAATAGCGGCAGAAAATATTAATAAGTAATAAGTTTTTACCCCCTTTAAACTCCTTATACTCTTTAAACTCTTTAAACTCTTTATACACCGGCAACTGTCAACTATCCACTATCCACAAAAAAGCGCCAGCAATTACGCCAGCGCTTTTTCTCTGTGACTCTGTCAGGATTCATCCCGAAGCATCGGGACTGAAACCTCTTGATCCGTAGTCAGCTGCTCAGATACTTTTATAGTAATAAGTAGTAAGTCTTAAGTGATAAGTTTTTAAACCCTTTAAACGCTTTGTACTCTTTAAACGC
>JAGODE010000390.1 GCA_017998385.1 Chitinophagaceae bacterium
GATCAATACCGGGTGGACGGGCCGCTACCTTAATACAGAGTATCCCAACTATCCCGATGGATATCCCAATGCAACCATGCCCGATCCGCTTGCTATACAGATAGGCTCCATCACTTCGCTGACGCTGCAGGGACCGTCTATTAATATGGGCATGAGTATCACCAATCCCACCAGTTTTTATAACCTGATTGATAATGTAATTGACCCTGCGCCGGATACACCCATGGGTCATGAGCTGACTTACATACGTACCATTGCTAATCAGACCAACAAATTTGCCACGCGTATTGTGGAAGCAGCCCGGGCTGTACCGCAGCAGGCAGCTTATCCGGCCGACAATTACCTGGCAGCACAGTTAAAGATCGTAGCCCGGCTTATTAAAGGCGGATTGAAAACGCGCATCTATATGGTGGGTATGGGCGGATTTGATAATCATTCTTCGCAGGTGGAAGCCAGCGATACCAGTACGGGTACACATGCCAACCTGCTGAAGACGCTGTCGGATGCGGTGAAATCATTTATGGATGATTGTACTTTTTTGCAGATTCAGGATCGTGTACTGGGCATGACGTTTTCAGAATTTGGCCGGCGTATCAAATCCAACTCCAGTATGGGAACCGATCATGGTGCAGCTGCTCCCTTATTTCTTTTTGGCGGACAGGTAATACCTGGTGTCACCGGCAACAACCCCACTATTCCGGGCGGAGCTTCGGTGCAGGACAATATTCCTTTTCAATACGATTTCAGGAGCATCTATGCCAGTATCCTGGAAAAATGGTTCTGTATACCTCCGGCTACTCTGCAGACTATTCTGTTCCGCAATTTTCAGAGTCTGCCTGTCATAAATGATAAAGACTGTACGGGAGTTAACCCTGAAAATCCTAATCAGAATGCCGGCACGGAACTGATCAGTAACTACCCCAATCCATTTACCCAGAGTACAACAATCCGTTATACCACACGCGGAGGACATACCCTGGTGCAGATTATTGATATGCTGGGTCGAGTATTGCGCACACCGGTAGATCGTGAAATAGCATTGGGTACCTATACAGTAAGCTGGGATAGTGGCACATTGCCAACCGGCGTATACTATGCCCGCCTTCAGAACGGACCAACGCAGCAGGTGAGGGCGATGCTTAAAGTGAGATAGGTATAAAAGTTTAAAGGTTTAAAAGTATAAAGAGTCCTTTCTTATTATTTAAAACTTATCACTCAGAACTTAATACTGACCACTAAAAAAGAATTTGAACTGTTGTTGCATTTTTCCCTAACTTGCGGGTCAGATGAAAGTTAGGGCTGGCATACTGCGTTTTGCAGCTTTTTTGCTGATCCTGGTCTTTATGCAAAAGACCGGGGCTGGTCTCTTTCTTCACAACCTGCTTCATACCCAGTCTATAGCCGGTAAGGCGCAATTGCCTGATGAAAAGGGAAAAGAAATCAGTTACGCCTGTAGCTGTCTCGATGATCTGCAGGTACCTTTTCTGCCATCTGGTGTAGAGATACCATCTCCATTGCCCCTGGTACACATTGCGGCTGTTGCTCAGTATGATTTCGCTCTTCCGCTTACAGAAGAGGCACATACTTCATTGCGCGGCCCTCCCGCAGCATTCGTTTCATTCGTTGCCTGAGCCGGATATCTCTGGCCAGCTGTTCCTACAATTTTAATTTATTGAAATCAGGTGCCCTGTGCCTGTCAACCTATTATTATTTATGAAACGAATTCATACTTCGCTGCTATTGCTCTTTATACTGGCTGTACAAAGCGTTTTTGCGCAAAATAAATTTACTCTTTCCGGCAAAGTGACCAATGGTGCTAACGGCATGCCACTGGCTGGTGCAACGGTGCATGTACATGATGCAAACCGCGAGCTGGTAACCGATGCAGATGGCCAATACAAAACCAGCTCACTGCCAGCGGGTAAATATCTGGTGGAGGTTTCTTATGTTGGTTTTGAAAGCCGCGTGGAACTGGTAGAGGTGAATGGTATTACCACGTATAATTTTTCGCTGGCTACTGCGGTAGTTGAGCAGGAAGGAGTGACGGTGACAGGTGTGTCGGCCGCTACCCGTCTTCGTCAGTCACCGCAACCGGTTACAATCATTAAGAAAGCAGACCTGACCCGTACGAGCTCTACCAATATCATCAACAGTCTTTCACATATTCCCGGTGTGTCGGCCTTATCAACCGGACCCGCTATTGCCAAGCCATTTATACGCGGTCTTGGTTACAACCGTGTGGTGGTGGTCAATGATGGTATTCGCCAGGAAGGGCAGCAATGGGGCGATGAGCATGGTATCGAGATTGATGATTACAGTGCTCAGCGTATAGAAGTATTGAAGGGTCCGGCTTCATTGATGTATGGTTCAGATGCGCTGGCCGGGGTAATAAATATTCAATCGCTGATACCTGCACCTGATGGTAAGATCAAGGCCAATGTACTGAGCGAATACCAGACCAATAGCCGTCTGCGTGGTTTTTATGCAGATGTGTCCGGCACCAAAAACGGATTTTCCTTTGGTGCTTATGGTTCTTATAAAGGAGCGGAAGATTATAAGAATAAGTATGACGGCTATGTTTTCAATTCAAAATTCTATAATAAAAATGCCGGTCTCATGCTGGGTTATGGTGGTGGTTGGGGACGCTCTTATCTCCGTGCAACTATTTTTGATCAGCATACCGGAATGGTCGAAGGGGAACGTGATGAAACTACCGGTAAATTTCTGAAACCTGTACCAGGCGGTGATGAAGAAGTTGCCACATCGGCCGATTTCCATAAAATAAAACCATTAGTACCCTTCCAGCATATACAACACTACAAGCTGACGAGCGAAAACAGTTTTAACCTGGGCAGCAGCAAGCTGGATGTGACAGTAGGTTATCAGCGTAATAAACGCCGCGAGTTTGGTAACCCAGACGATATTAAAGAACCGGAAGCATTCTTCGACCTCGAAACGGTTAACTATACTGCCAAATTGAATTTGCCTTATCGGGGAGCGTGGCGCAGCAGCGTTGGGGTGACAGGTATGGTGCAATCCAATACTAACCGTGCAGAAGAAGCGCTGATACCCAATTACAACCTGTTTGACCTCGGTGGCTTTTTCTTTACGCAGTATCACCGCAATAAATTATCGGTGAGTGGGGGACTGCGTTTCGACAACCGTCATGTGAATGGAAAGGAAATGCTGGAAGATAATGAGGTGAAGTTTGCTTCTTTCTCCAAAGATTTTTCCAATATATCCGGTAGTGCCGGACTGAATTATGAAGCGACCAAAGCGCTTACATTGAAGTTGAATGTAGCCCGCGGTTTCCGTGCACCCACACTGGCCGAACTGGCCAGCAATGGCGCACATGAAGGCACCATCCGTTATGAAGTGGGTAATAACGACCTCAAATCGGAGACCAGCCTGCAGGTAGATGGCGGTATCGAGTTGAATACAGAACACATT
>JAGODE010000113.1 GCA_017998385.1 Chitinophagaceae bacterium
AAGTGCGGACACATCATTAATTACATCACGAAGTATATGACTATTGTTCCAGTCTGCCTGCTGCAGGCTCCCGGATACGATATATTTTGGTAACTGGTTCATTCGATCGGCAAAGGGATTACCGCTTTGGCCCGGCCAGTATTTTGCAAACTGCTGGTAGGTATGCTTACCCAGCAGCAAGGCCTCTGCACTGGCCAGCTCATCTGCTTTATACTTTCCACCTTCCGGGCTTCTGTATGTTGATTGCCACCCGCCGTGCGGATGGGGAGTCTCGTTGCCGCCCGGAGCTTCTACCACGCCATCGAGGGTGATGAATTGCGTTACGATAATCTTTCGCATAAAATTCTTTTTATAAAAGTAGCAGAAGAGCTGTTGCCAAAAGCCGGGCGAAAGAGACAATACTGCGGGGAGAATGCGTCAGATTCGTATTTAAGTAAATAATGAATGTAAATGAAGCGGTTTTTTGAATGTATCTCGGAAATCCTGCAAAGAATAGCAGGTAAATAGTGTTGTTTAGCAATCAAAAAGCTACTGTTATTTCGCTGCTGATTCAAATGTTAATTGTAAACTGTTAGAACATGACCTTTCGATACGGTGTTCGTTACCTTGGAAAAATAACACGCAAATTTTTTCGGATTGCTTGCCTTCTGTGCTGTTGCCTTGCCTGCTTTATCTTTCTTATTAATTAGAATCTCCCAACTATAGGAAACGATTAATTTATGTTACTTGAAGTTCTCAGTAATATTAATTTAATTAGAAGCGCGCACTTTTTATCCAACATATTGAACATTAAATACTTAAAACATTGCCGCCCGTAGACTTTGGAAAGGTTGTCGATCAGAAGACACGACAACAGCTGCGTATCAGTATTTAAAAGACTGGCTACGGCTGCGTTTATTCTGGAAATTGTGTGTGATACGCAGTCATTAGTTGAGTTTTGAACGATGCCCAATTTTTTTCATTCTGCATATAAGGTGAAAAGAAGTCTTCAAATGTTGGAGATTCAATTGCACAATCAATCAATAATGTGCGGCTGCTCATGAAGCATTCTATACAAATGTTTCTACCTTTATATCGGTGTTTCATTGATCCCAATAAACCTTCATCAAAATACTTCCGACAAATATAACAGTTGCTGCCGGGTTTCACTTTCATACCATCGCTAAGAATTGATTCAATAGAAAACATTCTGTCCCAAGATAGACGTGTCCATATAAGGTGCGAAACGATGACTTCACTTATTTCATATTCGGAAATATTGTCACTCGGAAATCTTTTTATTACACGGTAATTTCCATCCAGCCTTGTTTCGAACAAAGCGGTGCTGCATTCAGGACATTCGATGTTCCCAAAACCTGCGAATCCTCTTATAATTTTGACCTCGTATAAATTGGTTTTCTTGCATTTCTTGCAATAGCCTGAAGGATATTCTACTTCCTGATGAATATACTCAGATATAGTACCTATATTATTGGCTGACTGAAATCCATAGTCTTTTAAAAACTCGTAAGGAATAGATTTGATAGTAATACCATTACAATCTGCCATCCTTTTTGCTGGCTTGGAGAAATTTCCTGTAGTGACCAATATTCCAAACTTTGCCCCCACATCCTTCATTTTTCCTATCATCGCGTCAACTTTGGTGACATCAATATTTCGGTTCTTAAGGTATTTGCATTCTGCAAAGCCAAAGTTTTTATTACTTCTACCCTTCAATAAGATAACATCAAGTTGCCTATGCCTTAAACTCATTTTGCCTTTCATCCGGGCATTATGAATTACTATTGCCGTAGGATACTCGTATGACAACAGTTGATGTATTTGTAATTCATAATTCAGCCAGTCTGGAAGCATTTTTAATAGTTAAATTTGAATTTATTCCAAAGACACAACAACAGATTAAACTGCTTATTCGCTCAAATCTGCTTCTGGTAAGTTTGATCCACGATCAAGCACTTTTCTTAAAACAAGTCGCTCGCGAATTTTAAATTCAAAGTCTTCCATTTCGACAGTATGGATAGTTTTTGTGCCCTTATTCTCTATGGATGCTTTAGGAAAATAATTTTCCATTGCCTTGTCAAAGTGCTTTAGTGATTCCCACATGCCAATATTAATATAAGTGGTGTAGTTTGGATTCTCCAAAGTGAAAGTTTGAAACTTTGGATTAAATACATTTCTGTCCGGCGTGGTAAGAATTTCTCTATATAGACCAATATCCTTTGCAACCGTCATTTTTTGCCAGTGATTTTCAAAGTCTTGTTCTCTTCCCTTTTTAATTAGCCAATGTACTAATACTATTTCCATAATCAGTTTTTTATATAAGTTAAATGATATGAAAGCTAAGTGAATAGGAACTTTACAGCATCGTATATTATTTTTCCAATAATGCCTAAAGTAATAGAAAGCAAAGCGGCCTGATGTCCTATAGAACGCTCCTTTTTATTTTTATATTCAATCATTGGATATACCCAACGGAAATAATGAAATAATATTCGCAGAATAAACAAACTTAAAAAGAAGCAATAAGTCAAAAGAATACTTTCGAAAAAAGAATGGCCTGCAAGAAATGGTATATGCAACTGAATAACCTTATAACATACATAAAAGCCGAAGGGTATTCCAAAGAACCAAACCAAAAAATCATAAATACTTCCACGATGAGCTTTTGAAAACTTAGATGGTCTACTTCTAATGTAAGCATCTATTTCATGAAAAACGCCATTAACCCAAGTATTATCTGAACCCTGTACTTCAAATTGCGAATCATTTGGAGTTCGCTCATTAGGTTGAAAAGAAAAATCGAAAACTTTTGGCTTAGAAAAATCAACAAAGAGCGTAAACGAATTTATTGGATAATACTTATAGGGTTCTCTATATCTGAGTTCGCTGTTTACATAAATTGTTTTCACCTGTTCTGGAAAAGAAACGGAGTTAAACACATCATCAATGGTACCGAACAATTCTTCATTTTGATAACCTGTCACAGTTATCATCAAAATTGCACAATAGTCCAGATCTCTTTTGATATTTTCCAGGTTTTCTGCTTTAAAAGCTTCGAATTTCTTATACTCAATTTCGCTTGCAGCATTTGCCCGCAGTTGAAGGATATTTAACAGCTTCCTTAAGTCATCTTTATCGAAACTTAGTGAACTAATTTTCTTAGACAAATTATTTCTAATAGTGCTATCACTCATTTTAAGCAGTCAGTTTTTATTAATTAAAAAGCCATCCCACTTTTTGGACGGCTCGATAAAATTACTCATTTTGGCTGTCGATCAAACTTGTTGGTCAAAAGACGCAACAAGTGCATTTGAGGGCTATTATATCATTATTCAACTACTTCTTTTCAGTAATGCCATGATCTTTTCGTTCATGGCTATCTGCGTTTCAATCAACTTCGTTAATAATGCTGTCTGCTTTTCATCAACAGTATTGTATTTATTTATACCTGCTGCCGGAGAATTACTCCCAATCTCAATAAAATGACCAGATGAAGCTGCTATAATATGTAAAGTGTCAACTTTTAAATATTCAGCTACTTTCTGGACAATATCAATAGTAATTTGGCTTTCTCCACGCTCATACTTAGTATAAGCCGATTCACTTATACCTATATGCTATATGGCCAGCAACGTCTGATGCTTTCACATCTCTTACCTTTCTAAACTTATACATATTCCGGCACTTGCGCAAATTAATTGGTAAGTACCATCATTTTCATGGCAAAACCATTAAGGGTTAATAGTAAGTTTTGGTATTTTTTCTTTCAGAGAGGCTTTTTCCGCAACTTCCCTTTTGCGCAGGTATTTGTCAAACATATAGTACGAAAGCGGACGCAAAGAACGGGTAAGCTCTATGGGATGATTGCCGCCAGTAGTGTAGTACTCAATAGTTTTATTTCTTTTGATATAATGAACTTTACCAATCGACTTCTCCGTAATAGTATCCTCCTGTGTGATTTTTTTAAAAACGCTGATTCTCTCCTCATTCAAGGGTAATAAAAGCCGGTCTTTTTTTTCTTCAGTGCAGGCTATTTTTTCATAATGATCATCTGCCCAGTACATGCAACCGCTTGCGGAATTGCCCAACGCAAAAGGGGTATCGCGTTTTTTCTCCCATAATATATATAGTCCACCCAGGCTAATGGCCAGTATCAAAAGCGCCAGGGCGATTTTTTTATTTCTATACTTCTCTTCTTTATTTACTAAATCCGTTTGCTGAAAAATCTCCTGTTGCCGGGTATTTGCCGGTAAGGTGTTAGCTGGTTCCCTGCGAAACGGGTTTACCGGTTCGTCAATAATCGTTTCTAATTCATTTGCCGGTTGCTTCAAATCGTTTTCTACAGGCGGAGTATCGGTTTGCCGGTCGGCAGTGCTATTGATAGGTTTACCAAGAATGTGCCATTCTTCGTCGCTTAGTAGTACCTGTTTATCATATGAAAAGGGCCGGTGGGGGAAGTCTATTAACCAGGCCAGCAGCTCCACATATTTGCCAGTTAGATTCTTTTGAGGGTCTTTTAAAAAATTATCCAGGGGGCGGAATTTATCAGCACTATAGTCCTGAATATGTTCTAAGAATTTTCTGCCCTGCTCTACAGTACCGAAAAAACCTCTTAATGTGGCTTCATCCTTTTTATCATAGCGCTCCCGGTAAACGTTTACACATTCCTGCCGGATATTAGCCCGAGTTGGCTGTGCCAACAGTAAAGGCAGTTGATTGTTTTCCCGCTTTTTATTATACGCGGCAATGACCAGTTTGATATAATCGGGATGCTTTAAACGCATGTGCTCTTGGCTCTGACTAAAGTAAAAAATAAACGGAATTTCCGGAATTACACCCGGTAAAATAGAGCATAAGCGGAATTCCCGGTTACGGTTAACCGGAATTTCAGGAATGATTGGAATAACCGGAACCATTTGATGATGAGGCTTTTAGCCGATCATATGTTTGCACTGTGATCATTTGGTGCGGTGTACAACAAACCAGATGATCTGCTGAGACGAAGATCATGATGCAGGGTTAGTCGGCATGGGAAGTTGCTGGCCAGGCATCGATCAACGCTCTTCCTTCCCAACGTAAGAAGCGCTTCTTACAAAACCAGTCCACTGGGGTCGCGACCCGGTACGGGCACTTTTTGCAAACACTTTTAATTCTTAAAAAATGATCAGTTTTATTATCTGGCTTTGGACATTCTTATGTCCCAACCCTTACCATACCATCGAAAATCATGGTGATTGTACAAAGACGCATATGGCCACGGCCAGTGCACAGGATGCCGGCGATGGTGATACCGGCGGCGAAACCGGAAGTCTTCCGCCCAAACCGCCCACACCACCGCCCCCTCCTCCTCCGGGCAATTGATACACCAGGAAGGCAGAATCATTTCTGCCTTCCTTTTTTTATATTTAAAGCAAAATCTTGTCTTTGAAAGTATCAGTCCAAATCCTGTTGATTTTGACGGTTGCTTCTTTTTGGGCATGCAACCGTAAGCCCGAGAATGCATCATCGGGGTATAGTTATTATAAATGGGCAGAATATCTGCACTATAATAATAAAACAGACTCCGCTTACCTGATGTTCAGCAGAGCTGTAAGTACTACTACCGATAGCCTTGAAAAAGGTAAAGCCTGCATTTACCTGGGCATTATGCAACGCAGTACAGGCGATCTTTATGGTGCACTGGCAAGCCTTACTACAGGCCTTACTGCTCTCAACGCTCAAAAAAGTGAGCATCACAAGACGATATCTTCTATTTATAATGAGCTTGGAAATACCTGTCTCGATCTGAAAAGGTATGATGAGGCCATCGGTTATTATGATTCTGGTATAAAGTTTACCACAGACACTGCGGATCGGATCGAGATTATGAACGGAAAAGCGACGGCGCTGCAGAAGGAAGGAAACTACACGAAGGCTATATTGCTGTATGATTCCATACTCAGGTTGAACCCGGCGAATAGTGCTCTTACAGCCCGGGTTATATCTAACCGTGCCCGCACCCGGTGGTTACAGAATTCCGGCTACCCCGTACTAAACGATTACTGGCATGCATTAATGATCAGGTTAGACATTCGGGATAACCCGGGGTTAAATGCCAGCTACGCCCACCTCTCCGACTATTATGCAGCCCTCCATCGTGACTCCGCATTATGGTATGCCGGAAAGATGTACGAAAAAGCTACAGAAATAGAAAGCCCGGATGATCAGCTCGAGGCAATGGATAAACTGATAAGGCTAAACCAGTCAACCGGTATAAAAGAACAATGGTATGAGCGGTTTAAGAAGTTGAATGATAGTCTCCAAATGTCGAGAGATACAACCCGTAGCCGGTTTGCACTGATTCAATATGAAGTACAAAAAAGTAAGGCCGATAATCTCCAGTTGCAACAGCACATTACGCGGCAGCGTATTATTATGTATAGCCTCGCAGTGGCTGCTGTGCTGGTAATAGCCGGCCTTACCATCTGGTATCGGCAGCGCAGGAAAAGGATGCGACAGGCGGCTGCTAATGAACTCCGTGAATTGAAGCTAAAAACCTCAAAAAAGGTACACGATGTGGTGGCCAACGGACTTTATACAATTATGAATGAAATAGAGCATGCCGAAGATCTCGAACGCGAGTCACTGACCAGTAAGATTGAGCGTTTGTATGAAAAATCACGCGATATTTCTTACGATGATGAGATTGTACACTACAAAGATCATGATAGGCAGGTGTACCAGCTAATTGATTCGTTTTCAAACGCAGACAACAACGTCTTTGTGATAGGGAACGAACCTGTGTTTTGGAATAAGATTTCTACTGCCCAAAAGCACGAGCTGCTCTTGATTATAAATGAGCTACTCGTTAATATGAAAAAGCACAGCGGGGCAAAAAATGCCGTCATCCAGTTCAAAATTGAAAAAGGCACCTGCTTTGTCAGTTATAAAGATGATGGGATAGGCTTTTCGGCCGGGATGGAGTTTGGCAATGGACTCAGGAATACGGTTAGCCGTATTAAATCCATGAATGGGGAGGTTATTTTTGGAAAAAGCGAGAAAGACGGAGCGTCTGTTACGATCCAATTTCCGCTGCAACCAATAAAATATGATTGACAAAGTAATTATAGCCGAAGACCAGGAAAGCGCCAATCTCTCCGTTCAAAGAAATATGGCCGACTTTAAGATCAGGCATATTGATCACGTGTTCTATTGTGATGATGCCCTTAACAAAATAAAGCTGGCTAAGGGGAAAGGAGAATCTTATGACCTGCTTATTACCGATCTGTATTTTGAGGCCGATGGAAATGCGCAGAAAATAGCTGGGGGATTTGACCTCGTGCGTTCGGTGCGAACCATTCAGCCGGAGATGAGAATACTCGTCTTTTCAGCAGAAAGCCGGCCGGCCACCATCGATATGTTATTTAAGACCTATGAAATAGATGCCTACGTACGTAAGGCCAGGCACGATGTAAAAGAGCTGAAACTGGCCCTTGATGCATTGTCCAAAGGCCAGCGATATTATCCACAGTCGCTGGTGCAGTTAGTAAAGCAGGCCAATACGTACGAGTTCAGCGAATTTGACATCAATATCATCCGGTTACTTTCGCAGGGGTATCAGCAAAAAGAAATACCAGCTTATCTCAAACAACATGATATCAGGCCATCGAGCCTGAGTATGATTGAAAAACGGCTCAACCAGATTCGCGCAGAGCATGGATTTACAAAGAATGAACAGCTGGTGCTGTTTTGTAAGGAAGCAGGGATATTATAAGGGAAAGCAATCGTCATTCTTCCACCTTTAGCCGGCCATCTTTATATCCTGCATGATCGTAGCAGATCAAAGACCGGCTTATTTCAAGCGTTACGGTTTGCCGTAAATTTTCAGTGTTTCGAAGTAATACTTTTAATCTCAATAATCTTATTAGTATGAAAAAGTATTATGTAAATAACCACGCGCAGCCTAACGGCGACCATGAAGTGCATCAGGAAGACTGCATTTACCTGCCAGTCGTAAGTAAGACATATCTGGGTCAATTTACCAGTTGCCAATCGGCAGTAATGGAAGCAAAAAAACACCACCGCCAGGTAAATGGCTGCAAGACCTGCTCGCGGGAATGCCATACGCAGTAATTGCTGAGCGATTTATTAAGTTCACAAGCCACCGTAGTTGAATTTTTTAATGAACTGCTGGCAGATATGGTAAGGCCATGACTTGGAGATGGCCTAAAATGCATGTATTATGCCTGAAAAAGTGCTACAAGATGACTGGTCCGATTACGATAACAGAAAGCGACGCCGGGCCGACCGGTTCTTCTTCTCCTGTGGCGAACCCTGGGAGCTGAATTATCTGGCAGATAAGATTCTGAAAATTTATCCGTCAATATCCGAGCAGGCCATACGCCACGCGATTGACTTCTGCTGTAAAAGAATGGAGCGGCCCAGGCCGCGGGATAAGTTTGTGCGTTGCGTAATGCATCGTTTACAGTAAGGAGCAGCATACGGCTATTTTCATCTTATTAGTAGTTATTTATCAGGTATCGTATTCACCCCGCCTGATTCGGATCAAAATATATTTCCCCAATTATTGGCTCAGTCATTGTTGTCAGGCGAGAGCGCTGGTAGGGATGTCTTGCGTGCTGATCAGCATCGTACAGTTGATTATTATTGCGGTCCTGCAATGCATCACGGGTCCACAGGGGCAGGCTATAACCGCCAGACAGAACAATTAAACGCGCTCCTCCTGTTTTTTAATGATACCCTTCTCTCCAAAATCATCTTTTTTAATGATTGATGGGCTTATGCTGTCCGGATACTTTTACCTCCTAAAACAGCCTACAATGAAAAAAATTCTTCTGGTAGCATTCGGCATATGCTTAATAGGAATGACTCATGCACAGATAAAAAGGACAACAACCCAACCCATCATTCAAAAGCCCAAAACAAATAATTCCGGCACGCAGCAGACCCCCGCAACCACTCCGGCCGCTCCTGTCATTAACGATGCGGATTATTTTCTGGCAGTGGCGAAGGTCTCTGTTAAAACCGGCAAGGACAATAAGGAAAAAGGATCGAAGCTGATTTTCCGGGTATATCCTGCATCGGGCACAGATAACTGGCGCAAAGGGTACAATCAGGAAAACTATGCCGATGAACTGAAGATATGGAGCACTAATAGCTTTACATTGCCACGCGCTGCCGGCTTTGATCAGAGCTTCAACAGCCTGGCAAACTATAAGCAAACCGGAGTAATGGTGGATATTAACTACAACACGGTGGGCAACGGCCCATTTTTTGCCCTCGATGCCTGGAAGATTGAAGAAGTAGGAGTGACGCTTGAATTTAAGGACAAGAATGGGAAAGCACATCCGGAAATGGGTTCAAAGACCATCTATTTTACCGGTTCAGAAATGTATCTCGATTTTAAAAAATGGCAGCTGTATTGTAAAACGGATCAGTACTTTAATGCACTCACCCCATTTATTACCGACCGCCCAATGAATTAAGAATGGCGGTTTGCTAAAAACGTCAGCGATCAATGTAGTAGAATTAGCCACAGAAATGAAGAGCGGCTGCAGGTGTTGGTTTTCAGGTATAAACGTTCTATCTGAAAAACTAAATCCTTCGGCCGCTTTATTCTTTTATTACAAAGGTCTCCCACCCATCATAATCGCCATCATATTGTCTGGCTTTTCTTTTCAACTGTAAAGTGATGGCGGAAATAGAGTTGATATCGACTTTGTCAGTTCTGGATAGGCGAAGACTAAATTTAAGTTCTTTCTTTTGACTGGTTTCCTGGCCTTCAATCTTAAAGCCCTGTTCAGTCGCATAGCTGATAAACTCCCTGCGACCAGTTTCGGTTTTAAAATACAACCAGTGATCTATCTGCCTTGGTTCGATAAGTTTATCACCCGATTCCATTAACTGTGACAACACTTTCTCATTAGAAATGTATTCGATGGTTTCCTCATTGGGATAAAGAAATGTGAGGTAAGCCTGCCAGCTACTATCTGACCTGAATTCTATTTTATACTCCTGTCCGGGAAAAAAATCCCTGAAGAGAGCTGTTAATTGCTGACGCAGACCGGTAGTATCCTTGATGTAATAGTAGTCGGTTCGCCAGCATTGATAAGTAAAGACGCCCGGAGCTTTTGAAGGCATACGACTGTCGATTTCCGCTTTGATCTTATCAGATATTTTATAGAGATTGTCCCACCCGTTCTGTTCGGGAAGGCCCTCTGCTGAGCAATGGTTTATTTTCACCCTGGCCGACAATAAGAAAGGAAATTCACGAAACGGAGCATTTTCTTTCAGTGACATATTAACCAGGGTGGAGCCTGCGCCTTTATCATATTGAGCCAAATATGCTTCCCAGTAATCCCCGTTGTCCTGGGCGCCTGACTGAATGAGAATACTGAGGAGAAAGAACAGGAAAAGGGCTCTCATTTAAAAATAATTTACTTCCAAGATATGCAAGAGTAGGCAGAAATAATAAGCTGCATCCAAATTGGTTTATTCCTATTCGTTCCTTACAGGCACATAGATTCGGATGTACTGCCCTCCGGGTTATTGCGATTCCCTCGTTAATGGTTAAATTGTAGAATGAAGTACAAACAGGTCGAAACACTGGATGAACTGAAGCGGAGGCTTACCCCGATTTATAATGCGAATGTGCGGCACAAAAGCCGGTTATCTTCTCTCGACAAACTCGCATTATGGATTACCAATCATGTGGGAAGCATGAAGTTTTTCTTCCTGATCTTTATCTGGACCATTATCTGGCTGGGGTGGAATACCCTGGCACCGGCTGCCTGGCGATTTGATCCTTTTCCGGCCTTTGTGCTCTGGCTGTTTATCTCCAATATGATCCAGATATTCCTGATGCCATTGATTATGGTAGGTCAGAACCTCCAGTCAAAACATGCAGAGGTAAGGGCCGAGGAAGACTTCAGTGTCAACAAAAAGGCAGAAACGGAAGTGGAAACAATATTAAAACACCTCGAGAATCAAAATGAAATGATTCTGCAGATTCTCCAAAAAATTGAACAGCTGGAAAAAGGGAGTAAAACCTAACGAGGTAAACCAGGGAATCTGCGTACCGCTAAATAAAAAAGATGGAATACATTAAAAGAATTTTTAGTGATTCTGAGTCGCTGATAATTTTTCTGATCATTATTGCGCTTACCATTCTTTCGGCAACGCTGCTGAGCAAATATCTTCAACGACTGATTGTCAAAAAGACGAAAGGACACCAGATGGATATTACCAGTTTTGTTTTTATCAAACACATGGTGGTAGCCACCGTTTACTTTTTAGGATTTGGCTGGGCGTTGCTCACTTTACCGGTTACCCGCACATTTGCGCATTCGCTGCTGGCAGGCGCGGGCGCAACCACACTGATTCTCGGATTTGCTTCTCAACAGATATTCAGCAATCTCTTCAGCGGCATTTTCCTCGTTCTCAACAAGCCGTTTAAAATTGATGACATCATCGAGTTTCAGGGAAGTAAAGGCAGGGTGGTAGAGATTAGCCTCAACGCTACAATTATCCAGGATGACAATGGCGATAAAATAATTATTCCCAGCACTACCATTTTGAGCGATAAGGTGAAAATATATAAACAGCCGCTTTAAGTTTTTTAGAAAAGCGGTGGGGTAAACAAAACGGAAGAGCAGACAGAGAGGGTAAGGGCAATAGCGTATCAAACCACCAGCAATCAACTTTTAAACAATGTATATGCGAAAGGGATATCTTGTTGTAGTTGCCCTGCTCACAGGGTTACTTTCTTTCGCGCAAAGTAAGCCGGCAAAAATGGCTTCTGTCATGAAGGCCTATCATGACTACAATATGTTTGAGGGCGCTGTACTAGTGGCAGAGAATGGTAAGGTTGTCTACAAAGGAGCTTTTGGCCTGGCCAACCGCGAATGGAATATCCCCAATACGACCAGTACGAAGTTTATGCTGGGATCTGTTTCCAAGCCACTGACAGCAACGCTGACCCTCATACAGGTGCAAAAGGGGGTGATAAGCCTGGATAGTACTATCGACAGCTATTTGCCTGAGTTTACAAACAAACCAGCAGCTAAAGTCACTATACGCCAGTTGCTCGCTCATACCTCGGGGATGCCTGATTATGATGTGGTCAGTGATTTTTTTCCACGTATAAGCCGGCAGAAGTATACACGCGAGGAGTATGTAAAAGTGTATATTGATTTACCCCTGGCATTTAAACCCGGTGCACAATATGGTTATAGCAGCTGGGGATATTTTACGCTGGGTTATATAATGGAACGCGTGACCGGTAAATCGTATAGCGATCTGATGGTACAGGATATTTTTGAAAAAGCCGGCATGTCCAATTCGGGTTCTTATTATCATACACAGATTGTAGCTAACCGCGCCACCGGTTACGACTATAGTTTTGGCGGTTTTACTTCTGCAGATTTCAGAGATCAGACCAATACCATGGGTACCGGTGACCTTTATTCTACGGTAGAAGATCTGTTTAAATTTCATCTGGCCTTATCCAATAACACTTTATTGAATAAGGAGCTTACCAACCAAATGTTTATGCCTGGTATAGCGCCAGCCAGATATGGATTTGGCTGGTTTAATCAACCTTTTAAATATACTGCTACTGATAGTGTGGCTTCTAATTTTCACCTGGGCATGACAGAAGGGTTTATTTCATTTATACGAAGAATACCTGCTACTAACAGTATGGTCGTGATTCTTTGCAATAGCTCACCCACCGATTTTTTTGGCATAACCAGCAACTTGTTGAAGATGCTGCACAATGTACCGGTGAGGGTGAAGCAACCCGTTCACAAAAGAGTCGAAACGTTAATTGGCACGGTTGGAGCCGGAAAGGCGGTTGATGCGTACAAAATCATGAAGTTAGATACAGCCCGTTACTATACCGACTGGATCTCCATGAACTTTCTGGCCCAGCAGCTATATGATTTAAAACGCTATGAGGAAGCCAGGATTATTTCCGAAAATAATGCCGACGAATTTCCCAACCGCGACCTGGTAATGGTGACCATGGGTAATAT
>JAGODE010000114.1 GCA_017998385.1 Chitinophagaceae bacterium
GGCTTCCAGTTGCTGGGTGAGTATGAATCGGCGGAGGTGATACCCCAGGGACGACGTAAAGCGCAATATGGAGTTGATTTTGCCATCCGCAAGGATTTCCTGAAGAATGATAAGGCTAATCTCACCTTTGGCATCAACGATGTTTTTAATTCCAACCGCTGGGGAACTATTTACGATACAGAAGAGTTTTACCAGGATGCCTATCGTCGCTGGAATGTGCGCAGCTTCCGTCTCACCTTCACCTACAAATTTGGCGATCCCAATTTTTCGCTCACCAACCGCAACCGGCGCGATGGCGGTGGCGAAGACTGAGGAAAGGTAGAGGGTAGAGGGAAGAAGGTGAAAGGAAATTCTCTGCAGTTGTAGCCCCGCGATGCTTCGCGGGGCAGGGTAGAAGGAAAAAAGGGAAAAGAAATATTCTCTGTAGCCCCGCAAGGCATTGCGGGGCTACAGCAGGTAGAGGGTAGAAGGAGGAAGGTAAAAGGCGAAAGAGATATTCCTTGTAGCCCCGCGATGCTTCGCGGGGCAGGGTAGAGAGAAAAAGGGAAAGAAATATTCTCTGTAGCCCCGCAAGGCATTGCGGGGCTACAGCAGGTAGAGGTTAGAAGGAGGAAGGTAAAAGGCGAAAGAGATATTCCTTGCCCCGCGATGCTTCGCGGGGTATGGTAGAAGGAAAAAGGGAAAAGAAATATTCTCTGTAGCCCCGCAATGCATTGCGGGGCTACAGCAGGTAGAGGGTAGAAGGAGGAAGGTAAAAGGCGAAAGAGATATTCCTTGTAGCCCCGCGATTCTTCGCGGGGCAGGGTAGAAGGAAAAAAGGGAAAAGAAGTATTCTCTGTAGCCCCGCAAGGCATTGCGGGGCTACAGCAGGTAGAGGGAGGAAGGTAAAAGGCGAAAGAGATATTCCTTGTAGCCCCGCGATTCTTCGCGGGGCAGGGTAGAGAGAAAAAGGGAAAAGAAATATTCTCTGTAGCCCCGCAATGCATTGCGGGGCTACAGAGGAAAAAGCAGTATTCTCCCATAAAAAGAGCCCGGCCAGCTGGCCGGGCTCTTTAATACTATAAAGAAGATTACAGATCAGATTTTGAACCCAATCGTCAGCATCAGGTTGCTGCCAGTGCCATTGATGGAGGCAAAGGTGTTGGCCTTATCAGGTAAACGGTAAGGGAAATTCACATCTTTCTGCAATGCATGTACATATCCCAGGTCTATATACATACCTGCATTACGGTAACCCAGGCCGCCACTCAGGAAGAATTTATTTGACTTAAGCGCGCCGTCTGCATAGGGACTACCATAATAAGCGAGACCGGCCCGCACCATGATAGTAGTGAATTTGAGCTCACCACCCAGGCGAAAGTTGATCGCGTTTTTATAATAATTTTTGATCACTTCATTTAGCTGATCATAATAACCGTTGTCATCGTAATCTTCTGCATTGCGGAAGCGGTTTGATTTATGCGTCACATATTCAATATCGGCCGTGATGAACCCGCGTTGCTGACGTACATCCTCCACTTCACGTAATACAAAAGCGCCACTCAGCATAAAACGCCAGGGTGTAAAAAGCTCATACCGGTATACCGGGGCTTCTCCTCCGGTAAACAGATCGCTGGACACTTTGTATACACCAGGCACAGAACGATACTGATCGAGGTCTACAGCCATATCGGCGGTGTAGCTGTCTTTAAGTGTATACCAGGTAGGAGTATGGATGGCCAGGCCCAGGCGCAGGTCTTCGCTTGGTTTGGCGATTACGCCAAGTTTGAGGTTAAGACCTGTTCCTTTGGTAGTAAAATGTTCATTCAGTTCGGCAAAGTTGAAATCATTGTTGTTGTTGCCTGTAGCATCAGCTTCCCGCAACCAGCTGTTCTTGCTGTAGCGTAAGATGGGTATACCCAGTGAGCCACCTATATAAAACTTATCGTTCATGTTGGCAGCGTAGCCGATAGCAGCTTCTGTAATACCGCCGGTAGTCTGAATACGTTGTGATTGCTCAACGAGGTAGGGGGCATTGTTTTTCAGGTTATCGCGCAATGCCATACTCACAATATCCGGATTGGGGTTATTGCCCAGGGTAACGGTATCTGCCAGAAAGGTATATACCGCCATACGGGTACCCAGCGATACACTGTTGCTGTTGAGGATATCAGCCAGGCTCAAACCACTGCCAGCTGCTTCTGCAGCATATTGTTCGCCAAAAGAGCTGAAGTCGTTTTTCCCGGTATAGTATACATGGCTGTTGAAATTAGCAGTGGTAGTGACAGCCAGGCTGATGGCTTTGCTGGTCCAGCGGCCGTTGCCGTTAAGACCACCTACGATACCCGATGTGCCCAGGTTAAAAAAAGATTTTTTGTCTTTGGCGTCAGTCCCTCTGAAACTGCCTTTGTTACGTAACCCGTTAAAGCCGGGCGAAAGAACCAGGTCGGCGGTTTTATAAAATCCAAGGCCTGCAGGGTTCGTGAAGGTGGCCGACAGGTCGCCGCCCAGGGCGCCCATCGCTCCTCCGATGGCATTGATACGGGCAGTACCATTTACGGGTTGCCAGGAATATTTGAGAACGTCTTCAGGTATCTGGGCCAGCAGACTCTGGGAGCAGGCCAGTCCAAATAGCAGGATGCCGATTTTTTTCATGTCAAATTAGGTATTGCTGGGATACAAAAAAGGAGGAAACATTCCCTGAATCAGCATAGAATTGGTTTCCTCCCGGAAAGTATATTCAGATCAGGCATAGACCGTTTTATGATACGGACCGGCCTGCAGATTTAGCGAATAGGACGGCTTACACCACCACCACTGCTACTGCTGCTGCTACTGCTTCTTGATCCGGATGATGAGCTGGAGGAAGAAGGATTATAGCTGCGTGTAGGGGTGGAAGTAGAGTTATTGTTGTTATGAGAACTGTTATAACTGTTGTTGCTGTTGTTATTTGATCCGGAGAAAGTGCGGCGAATGGTACCACCCAGTCCGCTGTTGGCATTGCTGTTATTGTAGCGGGGACCGGTATAGGTATTGTTCCGGCTGGGAGCATAGCTGCCATTAGCATTGCTATTTGTCCGGATATTATAGCTCGCCGGGTTCAGTACCAGTGAGCGGCTGGGGGGATTATAATTTGCCGGATTTTTTATAATCACTACTCCACCGCCATGGCCATATCCATAACCTCCGCCAAAATTCCATCCGCAATAAGGATTGTAGAAATTATTCCAGGCCCAGTAGCTATTCCAGGGGCTATTCCAACTGGGATAATAGCTATAGGGGCTGTAGGCGTAGGGGTTATTGTAATAATCGTCGAAAGCTGACCAGCGATAACGGTCTGTTATACGCATCCGCAGATAGCGGTCTTCATAATAATCGGTACCACCGTAATAGCGGTCATCGCGCTTGTCGGCAACCACGTACTCTTCCTTATCCGTTGCCGGGGAAAAGTACACATCATCGGGCGTCTGCCCGGTTTTATAGGCCGTGCTGCAACTGGCCAGAACCAGTGCCGAAAGGGCTGATAAAAGGAATGTACGTTTCATGGCAAACGGTTTTAGTGGTTTAGGGCTGAAGTTACTAATTTTGTGCGACTTCAGCCGGGGCAAACGATTGTTTGTCGAAGTTACAGTGTAATTGGTCGTTATTGTAATGACCGCTGTTAATAATAAAATAAAATAACCCAATTTCAGGCGATCCGAAAGGGGCCTAACCAGATTTTATGAGCAAGGAAATCACGTCACGCGAGAAGGATTATTCCCAATGGTATAACGACCTGATTATTAAAGGCGGCCTGGCTGATTATTCAGCCGTAAGAGGCTGTATGGTCATTAAGCCGCACGGCTTTGCATTATGGGAAAATATGCGCGATCAGCTTGACCGCATGTTTAAGGAAACAGGGCATGTAAATGCTTATTTCCCTCTCTTTGTGCCCAAAAGCCTTTTTGAAGCAGAAGAGAAAAACGCGGAAGGTTTTGCCAAGGAATGTGCCGTAGTTACGCACTATCGCCTCAAGACGGATCCTTCGGAAAAAGGCAAGCTGATGGTAGATCCCGAAGCAAAGCTGGAAGAAGAGCTGGTAATACGCCCTACCAGCGAAGCCATTATCTGGAATACCTATAAAAACTGGATACAATCTCACCGCGATTTGCCCCTGCTCATCAATCAGTGGGCCAACGTAGTGCGCTGGGAAATGCGTACACGCCTGTTTCTGCGTACAGCAGAATTTTTGTGGCAGGAAGGGCATACAGCTCATGCTACCAAAGAAGAGGCCGTGGAAGAAACAGTGAAAATGCTGAATGTGTATGCCGAGTTTGTAGAGAACTTCATGGCCGTGCCCGTGATAAAAGGAGTGAAAACTCCCAATGAGCGTTTTGCCGGTGCAGAAGATACCTACTGTATCGAAGCGCTTATGCAGGATGGTAAAGCCCTGCAGGCAGGTACTTCTCATTTTCTGGGCCAGAATTTTGCGAAAGCATTTGATGTAAAATTTGCCAATAAGGAGAATCAGCTCGAGTATGTATGGGCAACCAGTTGGGGCGTGAGCACCCGGCTCATCGGTGCGCTGGTAATGGCGCATAGCGATGATGAAGGTCTTATACTGCCTCCCCGTCTCGCACCACTGCAGGTGGTGATTGTGCCTATCTACAAAGGCGATGATCAGAAAAGCCTGATCGATGCACGGGTCCATAGCCTGGTGGCTGAACTTAAAGGCATGGGCATACGGGTTAAATACGACGATGCAGATCATGCAAGACCAGGCTGGAAGTTTGCCGAATATGAATTGAAAGGTGTGCCAGTACGCCTGGCTATTGGTGCACGTGACCTCGAAAATAATGTGGTGGAAGTAGCCCGCCGTGATACCCGCGAAAAAACCAGTGTAAGCCTTGATGGCATTGCTATGTATATCCGGCAGTTGCTGGAAGATATACAGCAGCAAATGTTTAATAAGGCAAAAGCATTTCAACAGGAAAATATCCGCCAGGCAAACAGCTGGGCAGAGTTTGAACAGCTGCTCGATGAAAAAGCAGGTTTTGTGTCTGCACACTGGGATGGCACAGCAGAAACGGAGGAAGCCATCAAGGAAAAAACCAAGGCAACCATTCGCTGCATTCCGCTTGATAATCCGCTCGAAGATGGCGCCTGTGTGCTTACCGGCAAGCCGTCTCGTCAACGGGTATTATTTGCACGCGCCTATTAATCCCCCGATCTCTTTATATCCATACCCCGGCAGCACCGGGGTATTTTTTTAATAGGTGGCCCGGCTATGCAGAAATTAGATTTGCAAAAGCACAGGCAGCAGCTTATTTTTAGTCTGCACCAAAACCAAATCAGCATGGAAGAAAATCAATCGATCCTGGGCATGGAAGTAGAGCCGCAGGGGAGAGCCAATCTTACCGAAGTAGCCCGCTGGGGCAAGTTTCTGGCCATTGTGGGCTATGTTTTTATGGGAATTTTTGTCCTCATGTTGGCGTTTGCCTGGAACAGCTTCATGAATGCTTTTTCAGGCAGTTATCCCGATCCTTACAGCAGTAGCATAGTGAGTGCCTCCAGCGGACTCTTCCTGGTCATTATCGTATTATTTTTAGGCATTTTCTTTACGTTGCTGTTTTTCCTGCTGCGAGGTGCAACCCGTATCAAAACCGGATTGCGCGACAATGATCAGGCGGTCTTCAACAGTGGTCTGGCCAATCTCCGCAATTATTTTATCATGTTTGGCGTATTGAGCATTTTGCGCGTTTTGTTTTCACTGATGGCATTGTTTTAAAAAGAAAAATATTGTTGTATGCAACAACCCGAAAATCAAAGCAGTCTTTTTTCCGAACTGGAATATGACCCAATGGCCAAATCTTATGTCAGCAATATGGCCAGCTGGGCGCTTATAGCAGGCATTTGCAGCCTCATTTCACTTTGTATTTCTATCTATGAAGCATACAGACCCCGGGAGATATTTGCACGTCGTACCGAAGGGTTTGGTGGGTTTGAAATGGTATCCAATGCAGCCATAGGCTCTGGTATTATTTCTATTATTATCACACTCGTTATTAATGTAATCCTGATACGCTTTGCTGTTACGGCCCGGCGTCAGCTGGAGAATGGAAATGCCATGGGCCTGGGACAGAGTTTTGGAAGCCTCAAAGCCTATTTCATGATTATCTCCATCCTGGTAATTCTGGGCATGACCCTTGTCTTCCTGGCGTTGCTGGTGGCAGGTACCATTTGAGTTAGCCCCGTTATTTTACAGACAGATAGTTATAATCCTTCAGCAGGGTGTCCAGAAAATCAATGGGATCCTGCTGAGTTTCTATCTGCAGGTGCGTGCGTATTTTATGCGCTGCAGATTCGGCAATGGTCCAGTCATTTTTGCGGCGGGCCGTTCCCAATATCGTTTTAATGGCATTGATATCCTTATCGCTGAGCTGCATAATGGCGGGGTATACCGGCTGATAGTCGCTTGATACTTCCTGAAAGACCGTTTCTTCGATGCTCGATTTGGAATGCGTACGTATCAGAATAGTACGCGCCAGAACATCGCCAATGCGCTGTCCCTTCGGTGTGGCAATGACCAGGATGATATCGGCAATCAGAAATCCAAAGCCTACAAGCAGGATAAATGTATTGGAATTGTCGCCTGTTTCAGCGCTTTGAAGCAGCAGAAAAAAAAGAATCACCATCCAGGTGTCGGAAACCCGCAGCAGCCAGCGGATGAGGAACTGGCTAATGCTGGCCCGGCCTCCGTTTTCATTAACCACCCGGATGCCCATGATCTTTTTGCCGATGCTCTGGCCATTGAGGGAGATTTCAAGCGTAATGTGATAAAGTATGACTGGTATCCACAGCAACAGGTAAAGTGTTGCCACAGTGTAGTATGAGTCAATAATATTCTGGCCTGACCGCATTGAATCTATCAGGCTCACCCCAATGCGCAGATAAATGTACTGAACAACAAAGTCAATAATAAGGGCCAGTAACCGGCGGTAAAACTCGGGTACTTCAAACTCTACGTCGATATTAAAGGTGGTGGGAATCTTAATACTGGCCATTCGCTCCGCAAAGGTTTTAACCAGCCCAAAATAGTCAATTTTTCGGTGATATTTATACCCTGACAGCTAGTAAGCGAGTATAAAAAATAGTATTTTACAACGCAAACAGGCATTTTGAGAGAGGCACTATTTATTAAAAAGAATAAGGATCGCTGGCTCAAAAACCAGCAGATGCCACCTGATAATCCCGATGAAATGGCCAGCGAGTTTACGCAGCTGGTAGATGATCTGGCATATGCCAAGACGTTTTATCCGGGTAGTAAGGTGACTTCTTATATCAATAGCCAGGCTTCTAACGGCTATCTCCGGATTTATAAGAACAGGAAAGAGGAGTCGAGCCGGCTGATAAGTTTCTGGAGATATGACCTGCCGCTCACTATCTATAAACATCGCCGGGTTGTTCTCTTTACACTGGCCTTATTCCTGCTCTTCTTTGCCATTGGTTTCTTTCTGTCAAAAACGGATGAGAGTATTACCAGCAGTTTCCTCGGCGAAGATTATGTAGATGAGACAAAGGAGAATATCGCCAAAGGCAACCCCTTCGGGATATATGAATCAGGCCCTCCGGTATTCAGCTGGCTGCGTATTATGATCAATAATATTAAAGTAGCGGTACTGGCGTATGTACTGGGGCTTTTTGCCGGGTTGCCTACCATCTATATCCTGGCACAGAATGCAGCCATGGTTGGCGCATTCGACCAGTTTTTTGTGGCAAACGGACTGGGCGTGCAGTTTTTCCTGGTAGTTTTTGTACATGGCACGCTGGAGCTGACCGCTATCATTATTGCGTCTGCTGCCGGTATTATTATGGGAAAAAGTTTTCTGTTTCCGGGTACATCCAAACGAATTGATGCATTTAAGGAAGGGGCCAAAGACGGCGTAAAGTTGTTGATTGGTCTGATGCCCATCTTTGCGCTGGCCGCTTTTTTTGAAGGCTTTATTACCCGTTTATACAACGATCTTTCTGTATTAACCACACTGATAACTTCTCTGTCGGTTGTATTTGTGTTGTGGTATTTTGTAATTCTGCCCGCCAGGCTGGGTCGCAGGCTGGCTACTGTAAAGGACGAGGAGGTATAAGCACTTTGAACAAGTATTTTGTATACCCAATCAGGAAGACGCCACTGGTCATAACTATCTGGATGATCTGCGGCCTGCTTTCGCCTGTTTTCCTTTCTGCGCAGGAACGTATCCTGGAGCCTGATACCACCATCCCTTACAGCGCTCCACTTCCGGATACAATTGTATCACCGGAGGATTCAGCAACGATGCAGATACAAGCCGTAGATGCTGAAGATTATGCTCCGGCAGAAAAGTCAACTTCATTGGCCCATTATTTTCTTCCGATCGATAGTATTGGCGAACGCAAATGGGCGCAGGTACAGTTGCAGCGGCGTCTGGGCGATTCTGCACGTGCAGCCCTGGCAGCAGATAAAGACTTCTGGTATGCCAATTATGTCTTCAAAAAGAAAGACGAAAAAAACCGGCTCAACCTTCGCTTCTGGCAAACGGATGCTTTTCGCACCATCATGTGGGTCATCATCATCTGCTGCTTTGTAGCGATCATCGTACTTTACCTTGCCAGCGATCGCGTAGGCCTCTTCCGCAACAGATCGCATCAGATTGCACAGGATGAAACCGGAGAAAGCGATATCCCCGAGGACATATTCGAGATCAACTACGATAAAGAGATTGATAAGGCACAGGGTATGGGCAATTACCGGCTGGCCGTCAGGCTGCAGTTTCTTAAACTATTACGGACCATGGCCGAAAAACAGATCATTCAGTATGCCCCGGCACGTACCAATTTTGATTACCTCGTGCAGCTGCATAAATCAAACTGGTATCATGATTTTTTCCGGCTTACCCGGCATTACGAATATGTATGGTATGGCCAGTTTCCGATCGGTCAGCAACAGTATAACCAGGTGAGTAATGAATACAGGCAGGCTTTAGAAAAACTCAGGTATTAATTTGAAAAAAAGTATTCCATATATTTTAGTGGGCGTTTTGCTCGTGCTGGTATGTCTGTTGCTGTTTACGCGCAGCAGGGAGGAGTTCCGGCAACTAAACACTCACTTCAGTTTCCGCAAAACCGATAAAATACCTTATGGTACTTATGTGGCGTACAACAAGTTGTCCACACTTTTTCCGAAGGCAGAAATAAAAGTGGAAAGAAATGCGCCCGGCATCTGGAAAAGCCTGGATGAAAACGGACGTGGCCAGGTGCTGCTGGCCGTGACTCCACAGGTAAGTATCGACCAGACTGAAGTATCAGCGTTGCTGAGATTTGTCGGCAACGGCAACTCCGTTTTCCTGAGCACAACCGAGCTGCCATCTTCCCTGCGCGAAGCCATCGGAGCAGATATTTATGGAGTATCATTTGATATCTTTCGTCAGTTTGCGCCGGACCGGCCCGATTCGCTCACCATTTCGCTGGCCATCGATTCCGCAAACAAACCGCAGCTGTTCAACTATCCGGGACATAGTATTGATATGCAGTTTGACCGTGTGGATGAGAGCCGCGCCCTGGTTTTAGGATATTCAAAAAACGGAAGACCCAATTTTGTGATGCTCCGGATAGGGCAGGGGCAGCTTTTTCTGCACCTGGCTCCCATGGCGTTTACCAATTATTTTATTTTACATAATGCCAATATGGCCTATTATGAAAAAGCGCTTTCACTGTTGCCTGCCAGTGCCAGTGTGGTAGCCTGGGATGAATATTTTATCAGCCATCGCAACAGAGAGAATAAACAATCTAAACCCAACTGGCTCACGGCATTGATGAACCTCAAGAACAGTGAGGGCAAAAAACCGTTTGGTGCTGCCATGTGGGTGCTGGCCGGTTTGTTGTTATTGTATGTACTCAATGAAATGAGACGCAAACAACGGCCTGTTCCCGTTATAAAAAAGCCAGCCAACGACTCGCTCGATTTTGTGAAAACGATTGGCCGCCTGTATCATGATAAAGGAGATCACCTGAACCTGGCCCGTAAAATGGCTGCTTATTTCCTGGAGCATGTGCGCAACAGGTATAAACTGCCCACCAATAAACTGGACCAGCAGTTTTGTGATGCCCTGCATTATAAATCCGGAATCGACCTGTCGTTGATTTTGTCGATAACGAGTTCTATAGAAGTGCTGGATCAGCGGACAAGTCTGGGAGCAAAAGAACTGGCTGCTTTTCATGCATCGCTCGAAAATTTTTATAGTTACTGATCAATAAACCGTTTTGGCCTGTTTTATACCGGCCTCAACAGATAAACCAAAACCGTTGACATGGAAGAACAAATCTTTGAGCAGCGTACTAACCTCGAAGCACTTAACCAGGCCGTAATGGGCATCCGCAGCGAGATCGGCAAAGTGATAGTGGGGCAGGATGAAATGGTAAAACTGATCCTTGCAGCCCTGCTGGCCGATGGTCATGTGCTGATAGAAGGTGTGCCGGGTGTGGCCAAAACGCTTACGGCCAAACTGGTCGCGCGCAGTGTGGATGCAGGTTTCTCGCGTATCCAGTTTACACCCGATCTTATGCCCTCCGATGTACTGGGCACTCCTGTATTCAATCCGCGCGATGCCGTATTTGAATTCAAAAAAGGTCCGCTCTTCAGCAATATTGTACTCGTAGATGAGATCAATCGTGCCCCTGCCAAAACACAGTCGGCCCTGCTCGAAGTAATGGAAGAAAAACAGGTTTCTGTAGATGGTAAAACCTACCTCATGGATGCTCCGTTTATGGTACTGGCCACGCAGAACCCCGTAGAGCAGGAAGGTACTTACCGGCTGCCCGAAGCACAACTGGATCGCTTCCTTTTTAAAGTGGTAGTACCTTATCCCAGCGAAGCAGAAGAACTGGCCATATTGAGCCAGTTTCATAAAATGGGCAACCAGCAGGCACTCGATGTAGTAAAGCCTGTGCTGAGCGGACAAATGATCAATGAAATACGCAAGCAGATACGTACCATTCTTATCGAGGAAAAACTGCTGCAGTTCATTGCCCGGCTCGTACATCAGACACGCAATCATAAATCCATTTACCTGGGGGCATCTCCACGGGCCTCGCTGGCTATCATGAATGCAGCAAAAGCCATTGCAGCCATGCAGGGACGTGATTTTGTAACACCCGACGACATCCGCGAAGTGGCAGTGCCGGTATTAAGACACCGCATCATGCTGTCGCCCGATAAGGAAATGGAAGGAGTAACCGAAGCGGAAGTCATCCGCCAGATCATTCAGGGGCTTGATATACCCCGGTAAAATCGTTGAGCAGCCTTTATTATGCATAAATCACTTTTCCTAAATAAAATAGTCTACTACGTGGCCGGCACTGCTGCAGTGCTGTTCACACTTGGCTATTTTTTCCCGGATATGTACCAGGCAGGCTGGCTGTTGCTACTGCTGCTGGGCATTGCCATCGTAATAGAAGTGTTGCTGCTCTATTCATTCAGGCAGGGCATAGGTGCTGTACGCGACACTACCGACCGGTTTAGCATTGGCGACGAAAATAAAGTGACACTGGAATTACATAACCGCTACCCGTTTCCGGTGCGGCTCAGTATTATTGATGAATTGCCTGTACAGTTTCAGGAACGCCACTGGTTAAAAAAAATACAGATTAAAGGCGGAGAAAGCAGCGAGCTGGTTTATATGCTGCGACCGGTAACGAGAGGAGAGTATGTTTTTTACGATATCAACGTTTTTGCACATGGTCCCCTTGGACTGGTCAAGCGCCGGTATCGAATACCACAGGAGCGTACCATAAAGGTATACCCGTCTTATGTGCAGATGCGCAGATACCAGCTGCTGGCTGTCAGCAATCGCCTGCAGGAGGTTGGAGTAAAACGCATTCGCCGCCTGGGACACAGCCTCGAGTTTGAACAGATCAGAGAATACGTGCCTGGTGATGATTACCGTACGATCAACTGGAAAGCTACAGCCCGTAAAAACGGGCTTATGGTCAACAACTATACCGATGAACGCAGCCAGCAGGTATATTGTATTGTCAACAAGGGGCGCGTCATGAAAATGCCTTTCGGGGGTATGACCCTGCTGGATCATGCCATCAATGCCTCGCTGGTATTGTCGAATGTGGCCCTCGTAAAGCAGGATAAAGCCGGCCTCATCACCTTTGCCGAAAACCTCGACAGCTTTGTGCCTGCAGATAAAAAGCCCACGCAGATGAACCTGCTGCTTGAGGCCCTCTACCGTCAGCAAACGCGTTTTCTGGAACCTGATTTCGAAAAATTATACGCGGTGGTACGTACACGTATTACACATCGCAGCCTGTTGGTTTTATTTACCAATTTCGAATCGCTCGAAAGCCTGGAGCGGGAAATGCCTGCTCTAAAGAGACTGGCACGTTATCACCTCCTGCTCGTGGTGTTTTTTGAAAACACAGAATTGAAAGCGCTCACCAATCAGGCATCCTCAACAGTAGAAGATATCTATATCAAAACCATTGCCGAAAAATTTGCTTTCGAAAAAAGACAAATGGTTAAAGAACTGCATAATAACGGAATCCTTTCTATCCTCACCACACCCGAAAACCTCAACGTAAATACGGTCAATAAGTATCTGGAACTAAAGACGCGAGTCTCGATTTAGTGGATAGTGGACAGTTAACAGTTGACAGTGAGTAGTAAGAACAGAATACCATCTAAATTTTTAAATCTTTTGACTCTTTATACCTCTTAAATCCTTTAAACTTTATCTATTCTCTATCAACTGTCCACTGTTAACTGTTAACTGTCAACTAACCCATACCTTCGCAGCATGAATACTTTCGAAGAAGGCCGCGTGATTTTGCTCGATAAACCGCTGGAATGGACCTCTTTTGATGCAGTACGTAAAGTGCGCAACCTGATCCGGATCAAAAAGGTGGGACATGCCGGCACACTCGACCCCCTGGCTACCGGTCTGCTTATTATTTGTACCGGCAAGTTTACCAAGCGCATTAATGAATACATGGCGCGGGAAAAAGAGTATACCGGTACCATCAC
>JAGODE010000115.1 GCA_017998385.1 Chitinophagaceae bacterium
TTTCCAGACAATATCATACAGCGATTTGTCTTCGCCGGGGCAAATATCATCTCTGCGGATGTAAAGCTGAATTTTTCCATGACTATCCTGGATTACGGCAAAGTTGGCTTTGCCCATATCCCGCACGCTCATGATACGGCCAGCCAGGCACACATCGGCAAACTGCTCTTTTGTTTCTTCCTTGAATTTTTCTTTGATCTCAGCCGAATTGCTGTTGACAGGAAAAAGGGGAGCCGGGTAGGGCTCAATACCCATCATGATCAGTTCGTGCAGTTTCTCGCGACGCAATTGTTCCTGCTCGGAAAGGTGTACCATACTCATGTTTACGCTTTTCAAAAAGTCGGGCAAAGGTACTGGATTCGGGAGAGCAGTCCAAAGGGCCGGCAGTCTCATTCTGAGGGCTTTTTAGAAAGTCCCGCACGGAATTACCGCAGAAACTGCCGGTTCTTTTGTTAATTTATCCCTAAGGGCACACTATTTGAGAAAAACCGGCGTCATATAACGGTAGCCCGCTGCGAACGGGTCCGTAACTTTAAGCCTCCTAAAATCAATTACGTATGATGAAAACTTTCCTCACTGCCACTATCTTTTCCCTGCTTATTATTCCTGCTACCGTACAGGCCCAGATAAAACTGCCGAAGATACTATCGAAAAACAGCGGCTCCGGTGTTTCGGAGGCCGAAGCGGGTCAGGGTATTAAAGAGGCCCTTACCCAGGGTGTAACGAATGCAGTACTGAATCTCAATAAAACAGATGGTTTTTTTGGCAACCAGTTGTATAAAATGCTGCTTCCCCCGGATGCTCAAAAAATTGAGACCACCCTCCGCAAAGTGGGCATGGGAAGTCAGGTAGATAAGGCGGTACTGGCCATAAACCGTGGAGCAGAAGAGGCTGTGGGATTTGCCAAACCTATTTTTGTGGATGCTATTAAAGAAATCACGATACAGGATGCCCTGAAACTGGTAAGCGGTGGCAAGGATGCGGCCACCCAGTATTTCAAACAGAAAACAACAGAAAAGCTGATTGCTGCTTTTACACCTTCTGTGAAAACAAGTCTTGATAATGTGGGGGCTACAAAATATTACGACGATATTGTAAATGCCTATAATGGCCTGCCTACCACGCTTAAAAAAGTGAATCCAGACCTTACTTCATTTGTAGTGGGTAAAGCTGTGGATGCGTTATTTGATCAGGTAGCTAAAGAAGAGGCCAATATACGCGCCAATCCCATGGCTCGTACTTCTGATATTCTCAAAAAAGTATTTGGCGGCAAATAATATTGTTGCTGAAAACAAAAGGGGCAGGAGCCGGATCTGCTATATGGTGATTCGGCCCCTGCCCCACTTTTTTATATGTTCTTATACGCCCGCCAGTAGAACCTGCCAGGCTTCTTTTACTTTCTCCTGAGCCAGCAGGCGGCTTGCATACCGGTGCAGTTCTTTTTCCATCTCATCGGGAGTAAGACTGTAATACTGGATAATCTGTCGCAGATGGTCGTCATCAAAGCCTGCGTCTACCACTGGCACCTCGCTTACATTAGCCAGTTGCCCCAGTTCATTGCCCGACAGAATACTGCTGTAGCGGATAGAGTCTGGCAGGCCATCGAAACCAATACCCAGTTGTGTATTGGGCTTTTCTACCTGGAAAAGGCTTTGTTCTGAGACTACACAGTACCAGTCGCCACCCAGCCTGGCTACATGACGGATTTTGCGCTGATCAAGTTTTCCCTGCTCATCTACCAGCTCATCGGCAATATGCATACGCAGGACTTCGCAGATTACGAGATTGCCGGCTCCACCCTCCTGCCCCAACGATTTTACTTCGTTGACCCGGCACTCCAGTTTTATCTGGCTTTCTTTCACCATGGGAGGTTTTACCAGGGTGGCCGGCTCGGGTGTGAACCCCGCTTTGATAAATTCATTTACTCCTTTGGCATACTCACAACTGGCCAGCGATGTCTGGCGCACCATGTTGTAGGTAACAATATTAATCACCACTTCGGGCACTTCCAATACGTTGCCGAGTGTATGCTTGGTTGTGTTGTCGCGTACCCGCCTGGCAGGACTGAATATAACGATCGGCGGATTGGACGAAAACATGTTGAAGAAACTAAAGGGGCTGAGGTTTACCTGCCCATCTTTGTCGATGGTAGAAGCAAAACAAATAGGCCTGGGAGCAATTACATGCTGCAGGTAATATTGTTTTTGCGGAGCAGATAACTCGTGCAGGTCGATGATCATGTTAAACGGATTGAGCTGATCAGCTTTTTTTACGTTTCAGGATACTCCAGTCTGTATCTTCTGCCTGGATAGTATTTTCCAGCTTGCCAAGCTGATCAATTTCCATGGTAACAATATCATTTGGCTGTAACCATTGTTCCTGGTAATTAGGATCATTCAGTTTTCCCGTACCATTTAACTCCAGGAAGCAACCGGTGCCTACTGTACCGCTGCCAATCACATCGCCGGGATAAAGGTCTACTCCGTAGGAAGCCCGTTCAATGATTTCGGCAAAGGTCCAGTCCATATCGGCTACGTTGCCATCACTCACCTGTACACCGTTTACATGGCAGGTCATGCGCAGATTCCAGTTTTTGCCCACATGATTTTCTTTGGCAGGTATTTCATACGGGGCCAGCTCATCCAGTGTTACCAGCCAGGGGCCGATTACGGTAGAAAAATCTTTTCCTTTGGCAGGCCCAAGGTTTAGCAGCATTTCTTCCATCTGCAATCTTCTTGCGCTCATGTCGTTCATGATCATGAGACCTCCTATATATTCATCTGCTTCTTCGGCTTTGATATTGCGTCCCCGTTTGCAGATAACGATTGCTACTTCCAGTTCAAAATCGAGTTTTTCAAAATGATCGGGCATGCAGCGGATAGGGCCAGGGCCCTGAATACTGTGATGATTGGTAAAATAAAAAATGGGATACTGGTCAAACTCGGGGATCATTTCTACTTTGCGGTTGCGTCGGGCGGCTGCTACATGCTGACGAAAAGCATAGCCATCTCTGCAACTGGTAGGGAACGGAACGGGAGCCAGCAGGGTTACTTCGCTAATGGGAATGCCCCGGTTGCTGCTGCGGGTACCTTCGCGCAGCAACAGTTCGCCGGCCTGTACAACGGGCAGCGATTCTTCCCAGTAATTGAGCAGCATGCTCATATTGTTGGGCAGATCGGGATGCAAAACGTCGAGCGCGTAAATGGTATCATTAATAATTACGCCTACATGTTCGCGTTCGTCATGGAGATAAGAAACCAGTTTCATAGTTTGATGCTTAAGGAGCCGCTAAGTTAGGGAGCTTGTTTGTAACTTAACAGCATGAGAAAATGGTTCCTGATCGCCTTTCTTCCGCTGCTTGCCTTTTTGCCGGGTCCGGAAAGCAACCGATGGATACGGATTAATCAATTGGGTTATACTACGTCCGGATCCAAGGTGGCCGTTTGGTGCAGCAAAGACCCGGTTGAACTATCGCGCTGGCAACTGATAGATGCCCGTACACGTAAGATAGCCACATCGGGCATGGCTGGCAGTGCCTATGGCGCTTATGGGCCTTTTGCGTCTACATACCGCCTCGACTTTTCGCGGTTCAAAAAGCCGGGACGATACTACCTGCAGGCAGGTGGTGCCCGCTCGCCGGAATTCAGCATTAGCGATACAGTATACAATGGTACGGCTGATTTTTGCCTCCGCTATATGCGTCAGCAACGTACCGGATTCAACCCTTTTTTGAAAGACAGTTGTCATACCCATGATGGCTATGTACTGTATGGCCAGCAGGCCGGTATTGCGGACAGTAGCTATGTGGATGTGGTGGGTGGCTGGCATGATGCCAGCGACTACCTGCAGTACAGTACCACCTCTGCCAATGCCACCTATCACCTGCTCATGGCCTACCGCGATTTTCCCGGTGTATTTACCGATCAGCACCTGGCCAATGGTCTGGCCGGGGGCAATGGCCAGCCCGATGTACTGGATGAAGCACGCTGGGGCCTGCAGTGGCTGATGAAGATGAATCCTGCGCCCGGGCAACTGTTTAATCAGATAGGTGACGACCGCGATCATATCAATATGCGTATACCGGGGCAGGACACCCAGTATGGCAGGGGCATGCAGCGCCCTGTTTATTTTGTAAGCGGCGAACCGCAGCAGCGCGGAAAGTTTATGAACAATACAACGGGCACTTCTTCGACAGCGGCCAAATTTTCGAGTGTCTATGCACTGGCTCATACCTTATATGAAACGGATCCGCTTTTCAGGGGCACAGACCAGTCAAAAGGATATTATGACCGGGCCTTCAGCGCCTATCTTTTTGCGCAGCGTAAGCCGGGAGTAACGCAAACCGCTTCTGTTAAATCGCCCTATATCTATGCAGAAGATAACTGGGTAGACGATATGGAGCTGGCTGCTGCCGCTATACACCAGATGTTGCGTACAACATCCGGTACAGGCGACAACAGATACTACTTAAATGATGCGCTGGAGTATGCCGCCAGAGAACCTGTTACCCCCTGGCTGGGACGTGACACGGCTAAACATTACCAATGGTATCCGTTTATCAACCTCGGGCATTATGAACTGCTGAAGCTGCTGGACGGGCAACATGCAGCAGCCGGCAGGAGTGATGTAAAAAACACGGAAGACAAACAGGCAACTGTTTTAGCCTATTACAGAAAAGGAATTGAAGCCGTTTGGGAAAAAGCAAAAGGCAATGCTTTCCTGCGCGGAGTCCCCTTTATCTGGTGCAGCAATAACCTTACGGTGGCTTTTGCCATGCAATGCCGCTGGTACCGGCAGCTGACGGGTGATACAAGTTTTTTGCAGCTGGAGCAGGCCTGTATCGACTGGTTATTCGGTTGCAATCCGTGGGGTACCAGCATGGTATACGGGCTGCCTTCGTGGGGAGATACCCCGGTAGATCCGCACTCGGCATTTACACATCTGGGAAAATATCCGATTGACGGGGGGCTGGTAGACGGTCCCGTATATACCAGCATTTATAAAAACCTGATAGGAATTCAGCTGAATGATCCCGATGAATACGCCGCCTTTCAAAGTGATCTGGCTGTTTATCACGATGACTATGGCGACTATAGTACCAATGAACCTACCATGGATGGTACGGCATCGCTGATTTACCTGCTTGCGTCTATGCAGGCCGAAGCCTCCGGCAAACAGGGGAGTACCCTGTCTGCCCTGCCTTACCTGAAAGAGAAAGGCGCTATTGTGCGTGGCGACACCACACAGAAACAACTGGCAATCGTATTTACCGGCGATGAGTTTGGCGATGGATTAATGAGCGTGAAGAAAACATTGAAACAATACCAGGCCCGGGCCTCTTTTTTTCTGACCGGCCGCTTTTACAGAAACCCCCGTTGGATACCGGGTATACAGGCGTTACAAAAAGACGGTCATTACCTGGGTGCACACAGCAACGATCATTTATTGTATTGTGACTGGAAGAATAGGGATAGTCTGCTGGTCAATCGCCGCCAGTTTGATAATGACCTGTATGCAAACTATGCGGCCATGTCTGAGCTGGGCATTGACCGTCAATCGGCCAGCCTGTTTCTGCCTCCCTATGAATGGTACAACGATAGCATTGCTGCCTGGACCCATGAGCAGGGATTGCAGCTGATTAATTATACGCCAGGTACCCGAAGTCATGCCGATTATACCTGGCCGGGACTGACGGGGTACCGTAGCAATGAAGAGATATATCAGTCCATAGTACAATATGAAAATAGCAGGCCCGCAGGGCTTAATGGCTTTATTTTATTACTGCATGTGGGGGTTGATGCCCGCCGCCAGCCCCCGTTTTACCGGGAATTGCCCCGGCTGCTGAATTACCTGAAAGCCAGAGGCTACCGTCTGAAGCGGGTAGATGAATTATTAACAACAACATCACGTACCTGATACTGGTCAGGTACGCGTCAAACTCCCCGGCCTTTATTATCTTTGCGCCATGCAATTTGATAAAATTCATAATAAGGGACAGGCCCGTCTTTTTAAGAACGATTACCTGGAGATGCTGACCAAAACGCATCCGCTGGTAATCTGGGGGATGTATATACCAGTGATTGCGTACATGCTCTATTACAGCAATACACGCCTGGGTTTTTCGGCGCTTACCGTGACCCTCATCTTTTTGGGCGGCATGTTTTTCTGGAGTCTTTTTGAATACTTTGCTCACCGTTTTCTTTTTCACTGGGTAGCAGAAAGTGAGCGCGCCAAAAAGTTTGTGTATACACTGCATGGCAACCACCACCATTATCCGCGCGATAAGCAGCGCCTGTTTATGCCCCCGGTGCCCAGCATTATCATTGCTTCAGCATTGTTTGGTATTATGTATCTGCTGATGCGCCAGTATGCATTTATGTTTTTTCCCGGCTTCATTTTAGGGTATCTGATGTATGGTACTATGCACTACGCTATCCACGCATGGAATCCTCCTTTTAAATGGATGAAACCACTGTGGCGCAATCACCACCTGCATCATTATAAAAATGAGCACAATGGGTTTGGCGTGAGCTCCACTATCTGGGATCATGTATTTGGAACCATGTTTGATCTCAAGAAAGAAAAAGAAGATAAGGAAAAGGTGAGAGAACTCATGTTTGACAAGAATAAGTAAACTTACCATCTCTCATTCTCATCAATATTATCATCCCGGCGGAACTCCTGCCGGGTTTTTATTTTCTGCCATTGCCGTTCGATAATAAGATTGGCGATAAGTGTGGCCGCATCTGTATCGGGGTTGCTTTGCAGCATATACCGCAACCGGGCTTCATTTACATCGATGCGGTAAAGAATACCCAGCAGTCTGTCAAAATCATGTTGCAGCATATGATTGATATGCGCAACCAGCTCTTCGTAGAGCTTTTTAAGATCTGTTGGCTCCAGCAACAACTCCCTGGCAGCGGATATCAACGCCTCTTGCCGATCCATAATCGCTTTTTTGAACTGTAAAGCTAATCAGAATCGGCAAAGAGAGACGTTACATGAGGCCGGAAAAATAAAACTAAATTTTTAGTTAAAGAAACATTTTTTTCTACGATTGTTTCGTATCCTTGTTGAAATAATAGCCAAAGTAGCAGCCATGAGAAAACTTACAGTACTTTCTTTTCTTTTTTTTAGTTCTTTAATGACGGCCATAGCACAAAAGGGTCAGGTATCAGGTTCCCTGACAGATAGCACAGGTAAAAAATCAATCGCCTATGCCACCATCACTGTCTTTCAGGCAACAGATACCAGTATTGTTACCTATCGCTTAAGCGATGATGAGGGCAGGTTTAAAGTGCCGGGTCTGCCAATGGATCGCCTTTTGCGGGTGGTTATTACAGCAACAGGTTATGAAGTGTGGAGAAAGGAGTTTACGTTGCATACAGATTCTGCGCAACTCGATCTGGGCCAGGTACGGATGAATATGCAGTTAAAAGAACTTGATGAAGTACTGGTTATAGCGGAGCGTCCGCCGGTTGTATTCCGCAAAGACACCATTGAGTTTAATGCCAATGCGTTTAAAACACTTCCATCGGCCCTGGTAGAAGATTTGTTGCGCAAGTTTCCAGGCGTAGAGGTCGACGCAGATGGTAATATCACGGTAAATGGCCGGAAAGCCAACCGCATGCTGGTAGACAGTAAGGAATTTTTCGGAACTGACCCCAAAGTAGCCTCACGTAATCTGCCGGCAAATATTATCGACAAAGTCCAAATCACCGATGATAAAGAACAGATGGACCGTAACCCCGATCTTCCTTTGTCTGAAACAGGCGTAGTGATTAATCTCAAACTCAAAAAGAGTATCAAGAAAGGCATGTTCGGAAAACTGTATGGTGGTACAGGCACTGATAGTCGTTATGAAACCGGAGGTATCCTTAATATGTTTCGCGATACGCTGCAAGTGAGCCTTCTCGGCTTTACCAATAATATTAACCGTACGGCATTCAGTATTGACGATGTGATGCGGATAGGCGGATTTAGCCGTATGGGCATCAATAGTATGAGTATAAGCAGCGATGGTGGTTTTTCCTTTAATGATATAAACTTTGGCGGCATGGGCCAGGGTATCAGCAAAGCATTGGGTGCCGGAGTAAATGTGAATTCGGTTTTCAAAGGTGGTTCAACCATGAGCCTGCAATATTTTTATGGCGAGAATAATAATCGTGTTGGCCAGAAAACCAATATCGATCAGTTTTTTGGTGATACAACCCTGAACATATTTACCAATGCCATTGGCACTACCCGTGACAAATCGCACCGCATAGCGGGATCGCTGAAATGGATTATCGACTCGCTGAGCGAACTTACATTCCGGCCTTCATTAATACTGACAGACTCCCGCAGCGACCGTACTCAAACCTCTGTATCAGGATCCAATTTTGAGCCTCAGCTCAATGAAAGTGGTAATACACAACGGGCAAAAGTAGACGGTAGTTCCTATTCACAGGAGTTGGGATATAGTCGCCGGTTCAAAAAGAAAGGGCGTACGCTTTTCGCCAATTTCAATCTTAACCTTGCCAGTAATGATGGTAATCAGTATAATGATGCAGAGAATATTTTTTATAAAATACCCAGTACCACGCTGCTTAATCAACTTCGTAACCAGGACCAGGTAACAAATAGCGGCAGGCTTTTTATAAGTTATGCCGAACCGCTTAGTAAAGTGCTAACGCTGAATATTTATGAGTCGGTGGAAATGTTTAAGAGTAAAGAGGCGATCACTACTTACGATTTCGACACCCAAACGGGAGATTACACGACGGTCAACCAGGATTTTACCAACAGCATTGACCGTAGCGGCATACGTACGTACACCACTATAGGTCTTAACGCACGGATTAAACAATTATCCATTACTCCACAATTGAGTTTCAGGGTACTGAATATCCGTAACCGCTTCATGAAAAACAGTCCGATCGATCAGAACTTTGTTAACATATTCCCTATGCTGGTTGTACGGTTTCGGAGTTTAAACCTCAACTATGGTATGCAGCTAAGCGAGCCTAATGCAACCGACCTGCAGCCGGTTACCAATAATACCAATCCGCTTTATATAACGCTGGGTAATCCTGCTCTTAAACCGGCTATTTCGCACAACTTCAGTATCGGTGCTTTTAAATACATCGTAAAAAGCGGGCTTAACTATAATATCAATGTTAATGGCATGGTGCAGCGAAATTCGATTATGCGTGCACGGCTGATTGATGAAAATGGTGTACAGACTTCTGTACCGGTGAATGTAAATGGTGTGTGGCGTACCACATTCTCTGCCAGTTTGCGAAAGCAATATAAATTTAGTCAGCTATGGAAGTTTTCGATTGGAGCCAACACTTATACTACATTAAACAATACACAGCTGATTCTGAACAATCGCCAGACAGCCGTACGCAACTGGAATGTGAGTCCGGGACTGAACTGGTCGTTTAACTGGGCTGATAAAATTGAGTTTAATCAGCGCTATAGCCCTTCGTGGACAAAGAATACCTACGAAGACAAACTCTATACAGGCGTATCTGTATGGCGCCATACGGCTTCGACCGAGTTTGTGGTACGTTTGCCCAAACACTGGGTATGGGAAAGTACAATCAACTATGTGTATAATCCTCAGGTGGCACCAGGCATTCAAAAATCGGTATGGCTATGGAATGCCGGGGTGAATTATCTCTTCCTCAAAGACGATCGCGGCCAGATCAAATTGTCTGTATATGACCTGCTTGATCAGAACACGAGTGTATATCGGACAGTGCGTGAGAATTATGTACAGGACCAGGAGACGGTTATTCTGCAACGCTACTTCCTGCTTACGTTTACTTATAATATCAGAAATTTCGGAGCTAAAGTAGGTGGAAGTAACAGGTTGCTGATGTTCTGATGAAAGTATAAAGGTTTAAGAGTATAAAGGGATAATACCTTATGAAACCCTGTAATTTTATACTTTTAAACCTTTATACTCTTATACTGGGTCTTAATGTTTTTCCGACACACCCATTGCGAATAGGGCAAAGTCATATTTTACCGGATCGCTTTTATCAAATTTGCGGAGTGCATTTGTGAGTTCTATTGCTGCGCCCCAGTCGGTTTGCGGTCGTTTGAGTAATTGTAATCCCCGCGCTACGCGTGCCACATGCAGGTCAATGGGGCAGATGAGTTGTGAGGGTTCGATAGTGGTCCATCGCCCAAAGTCAACACCGCGGTCGTCGCGTCGTACCATCCATCGCAGAAACATATTCAATCGCTTGCAGGTAGATCCGCGCGCGGGTGTGGCAATATGTTTTCGCGTACGATCTGGTGCATCTTCGAGGGAAAAGAAATAATCATGAAAACCGGTCAGCATTTCCTCTACAGTACTGCCATGTCGTGTAAATGCCGACTGCAGGCTTTCTTCCTGTTGATAATGATGATGAAGAAACTGAATAAAGTAGAGTAAGTCGGTGGCATTGAAAGTACGGTGTTTGAACTGAAGAAGACGACGCAACTGTTGAGGCGTATGCTGCAGGCAAAACTGGTACGGCTCATTATCCATTAGCATCATCAGTTCCCGCGACTTCTGAATAATGGTAGTGCGGTTGCCCCAGGCAAAAATGGAAGCAAAGAAACCGGCAATTTCTATGTCCTGCAGCCGGGTAAACTGATGTGGTACGCAGATGGGGTCGCTTTTAATAAAAAAAGGTTGATTATAGGTATCAACCTTTTTATCGAGAAATTTTTTAAGAGATGCAGCCGTCATGCTGCAAAAATACATAATGCATCATAGTATTCTGTCGCCCCGTATCACGCGCAGCAGAATGGCAACAATGGCGAGTATGAGTAAAATATGGATGAGGCCTCCCGCAGAGAATACAAAAAAACCAAGCAACCAACCTATGATCAGAATAAGTGCAATCAGATAAAGCATAGTTCGTCATTTTTGGGTCATGCAAAAGGGTTGTCATTAACTATTTGCATATAAGGTGCCAAAAACCTAACGAAGCTTACAAACGACTTATGACCAGCTATTTATATTTATTTCATTTTTCATAACGGGGAAATAATGCCTCACTGCTGCTATTAACTATCCAATGGCCTGTTGCAGGTCGGCAATGAGATCATCGGCATCTTCAATACCCACACTCAGACGAATCAGCGAATCGGTAAGTCCATTTTTCAGTCTCTCCTCACGTGGAATACTGGCATGCGTCATAGATGCGGGGTGATTGATGAGCGACTCTACCCCACCCAGGCTTTCGGCGAGTGAAAAAAGATGAGTAGAAGAAAGGACACGCCGGGCTTCTTCCTGACTGTCGTTCTTTAACTCGAAGCTGATCATGCCGCCAAAGTCGCGCATTTGTCTGCTGGCTACAGCATAGCCGGGATGATCTTCAAACCCTGGCCAGTATACACGTGCCACTTTGGGGTGCTGACGTAGCCAGTGAGCCACTTTACGACCGTTTTCGCTATGCTGACGCATCCGAACGCCGAGGGTTTTTATACCGCGTAATACCAGGAAACAGTCCATTGGCCCGGGTACCGCTCCGCAGCTTTTCTGAATAAAATAAAGCTGTTCGCGCAGTGCTGCATCATTCATGATCAATGCCCCCTGGATGACATCACTGTGGCCGCCGAGGTATTTGGTGGCAGAATGCATGACAATATCTGCACCGAGGTCAAGCGGATTTTGAAGATAAGGTGAGGCAAAAGTGTTGTCAACGCATAACCATGCTCCTGCATTGTGGGCAATAGTAGCCACTGCGGCAATATCCGTGATATTCATCAGCGGATTGGTAGGCGTTTCGAGCCAGATAAGGCGTGTGGCAGGTGTGATGGCCTTGCTTATATTTTCCGGATTAGTTGTATCGACATAGATAAAGCGGATCCCAAATTTTTCAAACACTTTGGTAAACAGACGATAGGTACCGCCATACATATCAGAAGCGGCTATTACTTCATCACCGGGATTAAGCAGTTTAATAACGGCATCGGTAGCGGCAACACCACTGCTGAAAGCCAGCCCGTAACGGCCATTTTCGATAATAGCCAGGGCCTCTTCCAGCGCCTTGCGGGTTGGATTCTGGCTACGGGCATATTCGAAACCTTTATTTACACCAGGCGCTTCCTGCACATAAGTGGAAGTCTGGAAGATGGGAGTCATAATAGCACCGGTAGATGGATCGGGTTCGGCACCGGCATGGATCAGTTTTGTTGCAAGCTTCATGATAAGCTGGATTAAATGGGTTAAGTCCTGATAAGTTGCAAAGATGAGGAATAATACAGAAAGCCCGCAAAGCAGGCTTTCTGTATTATTATTTTCCTTATTTGATTATAGAAGAGAGTCGACCAGTTTTTTCAATTCCTGGTATCGCTCATGCCGGCCTTCTGGTTTGATGCTCATACAAAGCAGAATGGCGCAATAACCTTTTTCCTTATCTACCCAGGGAAAACTGCCAAACAGCCCCGGGCTACTGACAGTGCGGCTGCCCTCCGTACCATTTTCCATTACCCATTCACCCAGTGCATACCCGATGGTTAGTCCAGCTTCGGCGGGTGAATATGCAATACGCACCTGATCGGTGACCAGATTTTTTTGCATTTCTGCCACGCTGGCGGCACTTAGTATCTGTTTTCCGTTGAATTGGCCTTTTTGGAGGATCATGATCAGGAAATTCATATAGTCGCTGGCAGTACTGCTGGCACCGCCGGCGGGAAGGGCTACAGCTTTGTTACCAAAATCGGACTGCTTCATATTTAATGGCTTTGCCAGCCGTTCGGCAAATAACTTCTCAAAACTTTTACCACTTATTTTTTCTATTACAGCACCGGCAATCTGCAACCCAACATTGCTATAGCGAAATACAGTACCTGGTGCACCCTCTACCGGCAGCTCCGCTATTTGTTTAATGGCTTCATCCATACTGCTGATGTTTTTCATCTGCTGCAGACTTTCTTTAAGCTCGGGTGCTTTTATACCGGTAAGGTGCGACAGGCATTGCCTGATGGTGATCTGACCTTTTCCGTGCTGGCTTAATAC
>JAGODE010000391.1 GCA_017998385.1 Chitinophagaceae bacterium
GCACATGTGGGTGTATTTGGGATCTCATACCCCGGATTTTATTCCACCATGGCTGCGGCCTCGGGTCACCCTGCTTTGAAAGCCGTGAGTCCGCAGGCCCCCGTTACGGACTGGTTTATGGGAGATGACTTTCACCATAATGGCGCTTTTTTCCAGATGGATGGATTCAGCTTCTATTCCGGCTTTGGCAAGCCACGTCCACAGCCGACCAAAATAGGTCCAAAAGGATTTGATTTCAAAGTCAGGGACAACTACAAATTTTACCTTGAGGCCGGTACATTGCAGCAACTGGCCGATTATATGGGCGACAGCATAAAATTCTGGAAAGAGTTGTATGCACACCCCAACTACGACGAGTGGTGGCAGGCCCGCAATGCACGGGTGGCCATGTATGATGTAAAACCAGCCATGCTGGTAGTGGGGGGATTATTTGATGCCGAAGATTGCTACGGCGCCTGGAATCTTTATAAAGCGATCGAAAAACAGAGTCCTGCCACCAACAACAAAATCGTGATGGGGCCCTGGTACCATGGTCAGTGGGCCAGCCGCGACGGCAGCCGCCTGGGCAATGTACGTTTTGGCCGCAATACGGCTTTCGATTATCAAAATAATATCGAAATTCCTTTTTTCAACTATTATCTCAAAGGAAAAGGAGATGATCCGGCATTGCCCGAGGCCACTATTTTCTTTACCGGCGAAAACACCTGGAAGCAATTGCCGCAGTGGCCTCCGCAAAATATGACACCCACGGCGCTCTACCTCCAGGCCAACGGCAACCTGAGCTGGAATGCCGGCAGCAGCAATGCTTACAAAGAGTATATCAGCGACCCCACTCACCCCGTACCCTATACCGAAGATGTGCACTTTGGCCGCACGCGCGAATACATGACCGATGATCAGCGCTTTGCCCATCGCCGTCCCGATGTACTTACCTATGTAACCGAACCGCTTGACGAAGACCTGACCCTCGCCGGTCCGCTCACTGCCGACCTCAAGGTAAGCATCAGCACTACCGATGCCGATTTTGTTGTAAAGCTGATTGATGTCTTTCCCGACAACTTCAGTTATCCCGGCGATGCACCTCAGGCTGGTCGCACGGCCGGTGGCTCCTATCCCATGGGCGGCTATGAGCAGCTGGTACGCGGCGAGATCATGCGGGGACGCTTTCGCCAGAGCTTTGAAAAACCTGCAGCCTTCAAACCCGGCAAAACTGAAACAGTCAAATTCGACTTGCCGGATGTTGCCCATACCTTCCGCAAAGGCCACCGGCTGATGATACAGGTACAAAGCAGCTGGTTTCCGCTTGCCGACCGCAATCCCCAACAGTTTGTCAATATTTATACAGCAAAACCGGAAGACTTTAAAAAATCAACCATCCGTGTTTTTGAAGCCAGCAATATTATATTACCTGTAGTAAAATAATCAACCCGTTCACATTTATAAAACAAGTTACATGCGCATTTTCATTGCACGATTCATTCTTCTTTTCCTGCCATTCGCGGGCTTTGCACAGTCTGCCCCCGACACGGGCTGGGTACGTCAAAACTTTATCAAATCGGAAGTCTTCATCACCATGCGTGATGGCATAAAACTCTTTACTGTTATTTATACACCGCGCGAGTCTGGCAAGTATCCCATCCTGATGCAACGCAGTCCCTACTCCTCACGCCCCTACGGAGCCGATCAGTACCGCCAGCGCCTTGGCCCCAACACACAGCTCATGAAAGCCGGTTACATTTTTGTATACCAGGATGTGCGCGGCCGATATAAAAGCGAAGGCAGCTTTCGCGAAATGACGCCTTATATCGCCAACAAAAAGAGCAATAAAGACGTGGATGAATCAAGCGACACTTACGACACCATTGAATGGCTGCTGGCCAATACACCCAATAATGGTCGCGTAGGTCAGTATGGCATTTCGTTTCCCGGCTTCTACTCCACCGCATCATTACCGGCCGCACACCCTGCATTGAAAGCTGTATCGCCACAGGCTCCCATGTCGGATGAGTTTATTGGCGATGACTGTTATCACAACGGTGCCTTTTTTCTGCTTGATAACTTTGGTTTCTATAGTGGTTTTGATGGCCCGAAAGCGGCCAATGGAGAAAGCTATACTCCTTTCTTCCGTGCCCGTTATTCAGATGCCTATCAGTATTTCCTGAAAATGGGTCCGCTGAAAAATGTAAACAATGAAGCCTTTTTCCGTGACAGCAACAGCATCTGGCGCCAGACGGTAAAAAATGACACTTACAACGAATTCTGGCAGTCACGCAATATCCGCCAGCACCTGAGTAATATCAAACCTGCCGTACTGCTGGTAGGTGGCTGGTTTGATGCGGAAGATCTTTTTGGCGCATTAAAAACCTATGCCGCTATTGAAAAATTATCGCCCGGCAACAACAGCCGGCTGGTAATGGGCCCCTGGACGCATGGTGCCTGGTCGGCTCCCACCTGGACTTCCTTTGGTACTTACCAGTTTGGCACCAACCTCAACCAGTACTACCAGGATGAAATTGAAACGCCCTTCTTCAATTATTATCTCAAAGACCAGGGCAACTTTCAACTGTCTGAGGCCACGGTCTTCGAAACAGGCAGTAATCAATGGAAGCAATACAGTGCCTGGCCTCCGGCCGGCAGCACGCCCACGCCCTATTATCTACAGCCCGCAGGTGGCCTGAGCACCGGCAAACCCGGCGCCAATGGTGGTTTTAGCAGCTATGTAAGCGATCCCGCCAAACCAGTGCCTTATACAGCAGTTACTTCAGGCGGACGTAATAACGAGTACATGGTAGAAGATCAGCGGTTCGCCGCCCGTCGCCCGGATGTGCTGGTATTTGAAACAGACACCCTCGCCAGCGACCTCACCCTCACCGGTGAAATTGTGGCTAATCTCCTTGTATCCATGACCGGTACCGATGCTGATTTCATCGTAAAACTTATTGATGTATGGCCCGATCCTTCGAGCCTGCCAGCAACGCAACAGGGCCAGCGTCCCACACAAATGGGCGGCTATCAGCAAATGGTACGTGCAGAAGTATTCAGGGGCAAATTCCGCAACAGCTTTAGTAAACCCGAGCCATTTGTACCCAACAAAGTAGAAAAGGTAAACTTCAAGCTCAACGAAGTGGCACACACCTTTAAAAAAGGACACCGGGTCATGATACAGGTACAAAGCAGCTGGTTCCCGCTGGTTGACCGTAACCCCAACAAGTTTGGTACAATTGCCAATATGGATGAAAAAGATTTCCAGAAAAACACCATCAAACTGTATCACGACAGCCGCAATAGCAGTTATATCAGTTTGCCCGTGATGAATCAGTAGAAAGTGGATACTGTTCGGTGGTCAGTGGTCAGTCAACAGGGAAGGTTTAAAATAACTTCGAAGAAACAATTTTAATCAACCTATCGGGACAC
>JAGODE010000116.1 GCA_017998385.1 Chitinophagaceae bacterium
CTCTTCCACCGTCATTGGTATTTGTCCATGAAAATTGCTGGTCACTTTTTGCGCCATCCCTATCAGATGTTTTGTTTTATTGTTGGGATAAGAGATGCTGCGCACCAGAGGAAACAGTTCCTCAAAGCTGGCATGGCTCAGCGCATATACATCGGGGTATTGTTCAAAGATGGCAGGCGTGGTCAGGTTTACACGTTTATCTGTACACTGGGCAGAAAGGATCACGGCCACCAGCAGCTGATACGGAGAGTCATAGATAAGCTCTGTTTCTGCATTGGGGCTGTGTTGCTGGAAATAATCGATTACAAACTGATAACGTTGCTGCCGGGTCATAAAAAGAAATATAAGCTGTCGCGAAATTAAGCGGCTTAAAATAAAATATCCCGGAGTACCGGAGTACTACGGGATAAAAAGTTGTAATCAGGCCTGTGTTAGTTAAACGGTTTCAACTGAGTTTTCGCGGGCGTAGTTCAGTACATTCAGGATAACTTCGGTACGGGGCGATTGAGTGATTGCATCCAACCGGTGATGAGAAGCTTTGAGTACTTCGAATTTTTCCCGCAATGTCCAATCTCTCAGCAGCGCCTCTTCAATAGCAGCCGCTTGTGCAGGCGAGGATTCCTTATACAAATACTGTATAAGCTCCTCCGGAGTAAAATTTGTCATGGGCAAACCATTAATGTCCTATAAATCAGTGTCCAGTTAAGTAAAGTCCGGTATAAAAACGGGTATAAAGCGGCGTTATTGTGCCAATAGCCTCAATTATTCTCGTTTACGGGGTTTTCCGGTACCAGAAACAGGTCTTCATTGTCCCTCTTCATCAGGTGTTTTTCCCGGGCATATTGCTCCAGGGCTGCGGGATTGGACTTTAGTTGCTCAAGGATGGCGCGTTCTTCTTCTATCTCTTTGGTATAGAATGCTTTGCTTTCTTCCAGCTCACGGAGCTGGCGATTGCGGGCCGACTTGGTAAACACATCATTTTTATCAAAAAAAAGCATGATAACAGCAAAGGCTGCTATGGCTATGAAATACTTGTTTTTGACCCAGGAGGGGATGTGTTGCAGGAGTTTCAAGACGGATAGTTTTAAAGAAGGGTGGTTTACTGATCGGGTAAACCACCCGGTATCTTACAGACCAAATTTAATCTTTCCTTTCGGATAAATAGCACTCAGTCCCAGTTGTTCTTCAATCCGGATAAGCTGATTGTATTTGGCGATCCGGTCGGTACGGCTGGCAGAGCCGGTTTTTATCTGGCCGCAATTAAGCGCTACAGCCAGGTCAGCAATGGTTGTATCTTCTGTTTCACCACTGCGGTGGCTCATGATCGTATTGTAGCCATTGTGCTGTGCCAGGGTAACGGCATTGATGGTTTCGGTAACGGTACCTATCTGGTTTACTTTTACCAGCAGACCATTGGCAATTTTTTTATCGATACCCTGCTGCAGTCGGGTTACGTTGGTTACAAACAGGTCATCACCTACCAGCTGGCATTTATCACCTACAGCTTCAGTCAGGTTTTTCCAGCCATCCCAGTCATCTTCAGCCATGCCGTCTTCAATAGAGACAATGGGGTATTGTTTTACCCAGCTGGCCCAGTATTTCACCAGCTGATCGCTGCTCATTTCCTTACCGGAGCTTTTATGGAATACATATTTTTTCTTCTTGTTATCCCACAGTTCGCTGTTGGCGGCATCCATAGCAATCACGATTTGTGAACCGGTTTTGTAACCTGCTGCCTGAATAGCATTCAGTACTGTTTCGATAGCTTCTTCATTGCTCTGGATGTTGGGGGCAAAGCCACCTTCATCACCTACATTGGTGCTGTATCCTTTTTTCTTCAGTACACTTTTGAGTGCATGGAATATTTCAACACCCCAGCGCAGACCTTCGCTAAAAGTAGGAGCGCCTACAGGCATGATCATGAATTCCTGGAAATCGATTTTATTATCGGCATGCGCACCACCATTGAGGATATTCATCATGGGAATGGGGAGTGTGCGTGCATTGGTACCACCGATATAGCGGTACAGCGGCAGCGATGCCTCTTCGGCGGCAGCTTTGGCAGCAGCCATGCTCACAGCAAGCAGGGCATTGGCACCCAGTTTACCTTTATTGGGCGTGCCATCGAGCTCTATCATAAGTTGGTCAATACCCGACTGGTCAGCTACATCAAAGCCAAGCAGCTCAGGAGCAATGAGGTCATTTACATTCTTCACAGCTTTCAGCACACCTTTGCCCAGATATTTTTTCTTATCACCATCACGCAGTTCCACCGCTTCGTGTATACCGGTGCTGGCTCCGCTGGGTACCGCAGCGCGACCCAGTGCGCCTTCGTCGGTCAATACATCCACTTCTACGGTAGGGTTACCGCGACTGTCCAATATCTGTCTGGCAAAAATCTCGGAAATGTAACTCATGATTTATTGGTTGATTTTATTTTATAGGGCAAATATAACAATAGTGTACTGGATACAACCCTGCCAGGCTATATGTTAATACAGGTTTTAGTTAACTAACAATTGTGTGTGATGCTGCAGCCGCAGAACAATTACCGGCCAGAAATATTGCCCGTTAATTGTCTGAACACATCTTCCAGCTTATTGCTTTCACTCTGCAGTGATACGATATTGAAGCCCTTTTCTACAGCCAGTGAGAATAATTGCTTGCGGATAGCTTCTGATTCAGTGGTTTCTATTCTAAACTGGCTGCCCGAAGGAATTAGTACAGGCTCTATATTTTCAACAGGCCGTAACTGGGCAAGGCTCTCAGCATCTACGGTCTCTTTAAACTGAACGATGACAACATCAATTCCCGCCTGGCTGTTTTTTAGGCCCTGCAAAGTATCGTCTGCTACCAGTTGTCCTTTGTTGATGATGATGACACGGTCGCAGATAGCTTCTACTTCCTGCAGTATGTGTGATGAAAAAAGAATGGTTTTTTCCTGGCCCTGGCGGCGGATCACTTCGCGTATCTCGATGATCTGGTTGGGATCAAGACCCGAGGTCGGCTCATCGAGGATCAGTACTTCAGGGTCATGGATCAGGGCAGCCGCCAGTCCCACGCGCTGCTTATAACCTTTGGAGAGCTGGCCAATTTTTTTGTTGGCTTCGGGCGTCAGTCCCACTGTTTCAATTGCTTTTTCCACAGCTTGTTTGCGTTGGGCAAGCCCATGTACTTCGGCAATAAAGCCCAGGTATTCCCGTACATACATGTCGTAGTAAAGCGCATTGAGCTCTGGCAGGTAACCGATCTTTTTCTTGGCATCGAGTGGCTGATTGTTTACATCAATGCCGCATACCCAGGCTTCGCCACTGGTGGCATTCAGATAACCTGTCAGGATTTTCATGGTCGTTGATTTGCCGGCACCATTTGGTCCCAGGAAACCTACAATCTCGCCTTTGTTTACACGGAATGAAATATTGTTGACAGCTTTCTGCCCGCCATATTGCTTCAGCAGGCTCTTGACTTCTATTGACATACTACAAACCTACATCATTCATCTTTTAAAATAAAAACCGTCCCGCAGCAATGCGGGACGGTTTCATGGCTTTTATGCAAATGTGTCAGAGGTCGTCGAGGGTATAAATATCATCTGCAGGGGAGCCGGCAGGCAGCTCAAATACAGGATTGATAAGCCCGTCTTTGAGTCCATATACCCAGCCATGCAGATGTGGCCGCTGCTCGTTTCTCCAGGCTCGCTGAATACTTGATTTGCGGGCCAGATTTTTTACCTGTTCGATTACATTCAGTTCTACGAGACGGTTTACCCGCTGTTCTTCGTCTGTAATAGCATCCAGCTCGGCTTTATGGATCCGAATCACGTCTTTGATATTGCGCAGCCACATATTGAGCACCGGCTTGTAATCCTTGCGCGTCATAGCAGCCTGTACACCGCCACAGCCATAATGCCCGCATACAATTACATGGTTTACCTTCAGATGATTCACTGCATAGTCCAGCACGCTCAGGAAATTTACATCCGTATTTACCACCAGGTTGGCCACATTGCGGTGCACAAATATCTCGCCCGGCTGGGTACCCGTAATCTCATTGGCAGGCACACGGCTATCGCTGCAGCCTATCCAGAGAAAATCGGGCGTTTGGATTTTGGCCAGGCGTTGGAAAAAATCGGGATCGTCCGCTATTTTTTCAGCGGCCCAGGCCTTGTTTTCCAGTAAGAGTCTTTCGTATGAGTGCATATATAAAAATGACTTTATTGTTTCTGCAATTCTACTTCTTTTATCTGTTTATCGTGTGTACGGGTATAATGACCATCCGTGCTGTATGACTCGATCAGTTTTTTAGAGAAGCCCTGATCTTTGTTGCCACTCAGTTTCAGTTCTACGCGAATCTGTTTCAGCGGCGCATGGATCATGAAATCTTCAATAGTCTCTACAATGTCTTTGTCAATAAAGTCTGCGCGCGATGCATCAATCAGTACATAAGAGCCTTCCGGCACTTTTTCCAGTTTCTGTTTGATGATAGGTTTATTAAGAAATGACACGTCTTTGCGCAAGCGGAACAGGAATTTGTTATTATCATTTACCACAAATACCGCTGAGCGGAAATTGCTTCTGATCACGAAGAACAATCCCACGCCAATACCAATGATTACCCCTTTGAGCAGGTCGGTAGCCAGGATGGCGACAATCGTTACTACAAAAGGAATAAACTGATCCATTCCCTTCTTGTAAAAAGCGATGAACAGGGCTGGTTTGGCCAGTTTATAACCGGTAAAAATCAGGATAGCGGCCAGGGCGGCCTTGGGTATCAGGTTGAGTAAGCCGGGAATCAGGGCCACACACAGCAGCAGCAATGTACCATGATAAATGGTCGACATCTTGGTACGGGCACCTGAGTTTACGTTGGCCGATGAGCGTACGATCACGCTTGTTACCGGCAGACCTCCCAGCAGACCTGATACCAGGTTGCCCAATCCCTGTGCTTTCAGCTCACGGTTGGTAGGTGTCACGCGCTGATAAGGGTCCAGGTCATCAATAGCCTCAATACTCAGCAGGCTTTCGAGACTGGCCACAAGAGCAATGGTAATACCTGTGATCCAAACCTGGGGCGTCAGTATCTGACTCCAGTCGGGCCGGGCAAAGAAAGAGAAAAACTCGCCGGCAGATTGTGCCTGAGGGATGGTAACAAGGTGTTCACCTTTCAGTGCGCTACCGCCTGAGTTGACAAAGAAGAAATTGATGCCCACGGCTATCAGTACAACCAGCAGCGGAGCGGGTATCAGGCGTATGAAGCCTTTACGGCCGGCTACCAGTTTCTCCCAAATAAAATGAAAGGCCAGACAGACCCCACCAATCAACAGGGCAACAGGTGTGATATGGGCAAAAGCATTGACTAAATTGGAAAATATATTCCCCTTTTCCTGTACCACGCCTTCATCTGTTTCGAAATGTGAATCATCACCCAGCAAATGCGGAAACTGGTTCAGAATCAGGATCAGGCCAATGGCTGCCAGCATGCCCTTGATCACCGCATTGGGTACATAATCGCCTACGATACCTGCCTTCAGAAAGCCGAACAGTATCTGTAATACACCGGCAATCACTACAGCTACCAGGAAGGCCTCGAAAGAAGGCAGGGTAAGCAGGGCTGCAGCAACAATAGCAGTAAGGCCGGCAGCCGGACCACTTACACTCAAATGTGAACGGCTGGCAATACCTACCACAATACCACCCACCACACCGGCAATGATACCACTAAACAAGGGGGCATTAGAGGCCAGGGCTACCCCCAGACAAAGAGGCAGCGCCACCAGAAATACCACAATGGATGCGGGTAAATCGCTGGAAAGGCTTTTGAGATAATCTTTTGCACCTGGACGTGCTGACATAGAATAACTATTTTAATGTGAGAGAATATGATATTATATATAAAAGGGATTTGGATAATGCAATGGCTTATACCGCCATTTCTTTCAGCCGAGTTGCTTTTTCAAACATTTTGCTGATAAAATTCACCCGGCCGTTTTCGATATTATATATACCGCCAACAATGCCGATTTTACCTTCTTCAAACAGGCTACGGAGGATGGTGCTGCGCTCCAGTATCTCTTCCATACTGTGCAACACATTGGCCTGGGCCACTACTTCGGCATATTCGTGTGTGGGCAGATGCTCGCGGGCAGCTGTTGTTTTTTCAATGGCCGGTTCAATCTTGTTCAGCAAAGAAGTGAGTTTGCCGAGCTTTACATGTTCGCAGGCTCCTTTTACAGCACCGCAGCGTGTGTGACCCAGGACTACGATCAGCTTGGAGCCGGCAGCTGCACAGGCATATTCCATGCTGCCAATAATGTCGTCGTTGACCACATTGCCGGCAATGCGAATGCTGAAAATGTCGCCAATGCCCTGGTCAAAAATGAGCTCAACAGAAGTACGGCTATCCATACAGCTGAGGGCTACGGCAAAGGGATACTGTCCTGTAGCTGTCTCGTCCATCTGACGCAGCAGGTCGCGGTTTACTTTCAGATTGCCCGTAAAGCGCTTATTACCTTCCACCAAAACATCGAAGGCCTGCTCGGGAGTCAGATTTTCCTGAAATTCTTTGGTATGTGTTCTCATTGTCTGTTTACTATTATAGGGTTAATAATTGCAGGTTGGTCGCCAGCTATACAGCCGGCGCGGCCATCACCATTGCCTTAGCGACACGGATAGACCCACGTATGCACTCAAAAAAAGGGTGTACTAAAAATTCAGATCAGAAAAGAAATAATAAATCCGTAGCCAGGCATATACAGGCCGGATAAATACCATCAGGCGATGGTATTGGGGGGTGGGCATAACATTTCGCCATGAAAAGCCACATATTCCTTTACTGTCTGGCAGCGGGAATGCTGGCTGGCCAGTTCGGCCGCGTTAAACTGCTCATCGGTATGATGCAGGTATTCTTCCGAAAAAGAAGTGGAGGGTGAAGACGCTTTCTCTTCTGTATTGTTGCCAAAAGGATTGCAGGATTGCTCATCATTATCAGACAGGTCACTCCAGTGTACCTGCCGCTCCTGTGCAAGTATATGGCTGGCAGCTACCACGAAGGGGGCGCTTACCGTCATCCACAGCAGCGTCATAATCATGAACAGGCTGCTAACGATCTGCCGGAGCTTATATGATGAATTCCTTTTTTTCACGTGTTGCAAAAATACACTATAACAGCCAATACTGAAACTTGTTCATGTAAAGTTTACAGAAATCAGACAAGCGCTAAGATATTCATTATTAATAAATTGCCTAACGCCTGTTTGTTAAAGTTTGAGGGCGAACCGGCTTTTTGATGGATAGTGGTTCGCGTAGTTGATTCATCAAAGGTTTCTTAAACGGTAAAAGGAAAAAAAAGGGGCTTAATTCAGCCCCTTAAGATTTTCAAAAGTTTCGTCATATCCGGTCACTTTCCCAATTTTTACAATTTCATCGGTCAGATTTTCCAGTTTCATTCCCACATCTTCAAAGCCGTCATGAGTATCGCCTTTTAAATCATCTACGTTCTTGTTCAGTCTGTCCAATTCTCTGTGAATAGACGCTATTTCTTTCACAATATTCTCAAAATTGGTATCCGTCTTTTTAAAACCGGCAGTAATGGCCTGACCTACTGCTTTGATTTCAGCATCAATAGCCAGAACTGACTTTTCAAGCACTTCAATTCTCTCGTCCATACGTATAGGGTTTGTTTACGAAAAAACGTTACGGCATAAAGTTAAAAATAGATACTTAGTAAATATTAGTAACCCGGTGTATGGGCAGGTTTCGCTGATAAAGGACCTTTATCAGTATGCTTATTTTGGGGAATCATCAGCATATTCGCCCCGCAGGCAATAATACCCAAACACTCCAAGCCCCCCCACAATGATAGGGGTGAGGATAAATGCATAGATGATGGCCGGTATCCTGTCTTCGGGTTTATCACTTTCAAATTTGGGAATAGCCTGTGAAATGATCAGGTAATAACCGGCAGCAGCAGCGAGCGCCAGCCATACAAAGCCGAGATATTTTTTTATTGAGTTCATATCAGAATGCGTTTAATTAATTGGATAATGCTTTAGTCGTCGATGCGCCTGTCTTTTCCATTAATGTACAGTGCGCCTATTATAAAACACACAGCAGCTAATAGTATTGGGTACCACAACCCTTCGAGATAAGGTTTTTCATAAGGCAGTTCTTTGCCCAGTTTAGCGGCCGCCTCGTTGGCCTGCGTGGCCTTGGTAGTAAGAAATAACGCGATGGCAGGCAACAGCCCTCCGAAAATACCATTGCCGATATGATAAGGAAGCGACATCGACGTATAACGGATGCGGGTGGGAAACATTTCTACCAGAAAAGCCGCAATAGGTCCGTATACCATCGTTACAAAAATGACCTGGATAAAAACAAGCAATGCCAGTTTACGGAACGAGCCTTCATCAAGTGTGACCACACGGCTGCGGACAATATCCTTTTGGCTGTCTGCCTTGCTCAGGTCGGCATGTATTTTTTCTTTCACTGTTTCTTCCATCACAGTGCCATCTGTATAATGGTAAGTGGTAACTGTGCTGCGTATGCTGTCGCCGGCATGATGCAGGTCGGCAGTCGTTTGTATACTGCTGCTTTTCTCTGTTTCCTGTTTCAGGGTTACGCTGCCTGCATTATACATAGCTGAGTAGATAGGCCGGTAGCAGACAACCGCTATCAGCATACCCAGCAGCATGATCCATTTACGGCCAATGCGGTCCGAAAGCCAGCCAAAGAATACAAAGAAAGGTGTGGCAAACAGCAACGCCCACATGATGAGACGGCTGGCCTGCGATACATCTACCGACAATGTATTTTGTACAAAACTCAGGGCATAAAACTGTCCTGTATACCAGATCACCCCCTGCCCCATGGTTGCGCCAAAAAGTGCGAGTAATACAAACTTGAAATTGAAACGATGGCCGAAACTTTCTTTCAGCGGATTGGTGGATACTTTTCCTTCGGCTTTGGCACGTGCAAACAAGGGCGATTCATGCATGCGCATACGGATCACGATAGAAATGCCTACCATGATAATAGATACCCAGAATGGAATACGCCAGCCCCAATCGGCAAAGGAATTTTCATTCATCATTCCTTTAACCGCAATAATTACCAGCAGCGAAAGGAAGAGTCCGACTGTAGCCGTGGTTTGTATCCATGAGGTCCAGAAACCACGCTGGTGGGCCGGTGAGTGTTCCGCCACATAGGTGGCAGCGCCACCATATTCACCGCCGAGGGCAAGGCCCTGCAGCAGGCGTAAAACCAGTACCAGCACGGGGGCGAGGTAGCCGATGGTTTCAAATGCAGGAATACAGCCAATAAGAAAAGTAGATAAGCCCATCAATACCAGCGTCAGCAAAAAGGTGTACTTGCGGCCTACCAGGTCGCCCAGCCGGCCAAATACCAGCGCACCAAACGGCCTTACCACAAAGCCGGCAGCAAAAGTGGCCAGTGTGGAAAGTAATGCGAGTGTGGGGTTGCCCTCCGGAAAAAATTTGGTGGCAATAACGGGTGCCAGGCTGCCAAAAATGTAAAAGTCATACCACTCTATTAGTGTACCTACCGACGAAGCGGCAATGATACCGGCCAGTCCTTTCTTATTACTTACTGAATTCATAAACGGTTTGGTTGTTCCAGACAGGGATTATTAATTATAAATAATGGGTTGAAAAAATTACGCCGGCACTAACCATGCGGGCATACAGAAATATGTGTTGACTAAGTGCTGCATAAGAATTGGGAGAGATGCCTGTCCGTTTTTTTATTAATGATAAAATAGATAAGATAGCTGATACCTGCAGCGGTTATCCGATGGTCTATAAAGGTTTTGCGCAGGCATATAAGCCGGACAGCGGCAACAGGCAATCGATAAAGTGGCTGGCATAGATAAAATCAGAGCAGCTTTGGTTAGCATAAATATACTCATTTAAGGATATAATTTTTTCCCGAGCGTTAGCATTCAGTACATTTAGGACCCAAAAAAATACTGTATGTCATATCCTTACCAGATACGCAGCCTGGATCAATACAAACAAGCGTACGCATCAAGTATAGAAGAACCCGAAAAATTCTGGGGCGATGTGGCGGAGCATTTTCACTGGCACCGTAAGTGGGACAAAGTACTTGACTGGAATTTTAAGGAACCGAAGATTGAATGGTTTAAAGGAGCAAAACTCAATATTACCGAAAACTGTATCGACAGGCATCTGCCTGCTCTCGGCGATAAGCCGGCTATCATTTGGGAGCCCAACAATCCCGAAGAGCGTGTGCGTGTAGTAACGTATAATCGTTTGCACAAGCGTGTATGCCAGGTGGCGCAGATGCTTATAAACAATGGAGTGAAAAAGGGAGACCGGGTGTGTATCTATATGGGTATGGTGCCCGAACTGGTTTATGCGGTGCTCGGCTGCGCCCGTATTGGAGCCATCCACAGCGTGATCTTTGGTGGCTTTAGTGCGCAAAGTATTGCCGATCGCCTGCAGGATGCACAGGCCGAATTTATCATCACTTGCGATGGCGCCTACAGAGGAGCAAAAGATATTCCGCTTAAAAATGTAATTGACGATGCACTCATCGGCAACCGCACCGTAAAACGTGTGATTGTATATACCCGCACGCGCACGCCCGTGTCAATGATCAAGGGCCGTGATGTGTGGTGGGAAGATGAAATGGAGCATGCCGAAACACAGATCGAAAAAGATGGCGTGGTCTCTTTCCCGGCCGAACAGGTAGATGCAGAAGATCCCCTGTTTATTTTGTACACATCAGGCAGTACGGGCAAACCCAAAGGCGTGGTACATACCTGCGGCGGATATATGGTATGGACCAACTATACATTTGTAAACGTATTTCAGTATCGCCCCGGCGACATTCACTTCTGTACAGCCGATATTGGCTGGATCACCGGGCATAGTTATATAGTATATGGCCCGCTGAGTGCAGGCGGTACTTCGCTGATGTTTGAAGGTGTGCCCACCTGGCCCGATGCAGGCCGCTTCTGGGATATTGTTGATAAGCATAAGGTGAATATTCTCTATACAGCACCTACAGCCATCCGCAGCCTCATGGGTTTTGGCCTGGGGCCGCTCGCAGGTAAGGACCTGTCATCGCTGAAGGTACTGGGCACAGTAGGAGAGCCGATCAACGAAGAAGCCTGGCACTGGTACGATGAGCATATTGGTAAAAAGAAATGCCCCATCGTGGATACCTGGTGGCAAACAGAAACAGGCGGTGTGCTGATCTCCAATATGGCTGGCATTACACCGGGTGTGCCTTCCTGGGCCACTCTGCCTATGCCCGGCGTGCAGCCTGTGCTGGTAGATGAGAATGGAAAAGAGATCACGGAAGCCGATGAGCAGGGTATTTATAAAGGAAATCTCTGTATCAAAGGTCCCTGGCCCGGTATCTTACGTACTACTTATGGCGATCATGAGCGTTGTCGTCAAAACTACTTTGCCACTTACGAGAATCTTTATTTCACGGGTGATGGAGCCTTGCGCGATGCAGCAGGCAATTATCGCATTACCGGCCGCGTAGATGATGTGCTGAATGTAAGTGGTCACCGCATTGGCACAGCAGAAGTGGAAAATGCTATTAATATGCATGCTGGTGTAGTGGAAAGTGCGGTGGTAGGGTATCCGCACGATGTGAAGGGGCAGGGCATTTATGCCTATGTGATTTATGGCAACCTGCATGGCGATGCCAATCTTACCCGCCAGGACATTCTGCAAACCGTCAGCCGTATTATTGGACCTATTGCCAAACCCGATAAGATTCAGTTTGTATCAGGTCTGCCCAAAACCCGTAGTGGCAAGATCATGCGTCGTATACTCCGCAAAATAGCCGAAGGCGAAACGCAAAATCTGGGAGATACGTCTACGCTACTCGATCCGGGAGTGGTAGATCAGATAAAGGAAGGAAAGCTATAGAGATAGGTGGAAGGTAAAAGGTAGAGGGTAAAAGGAAATCATATTGCCCTTTGCCTTCTGCCCCTCACCTTTTACCTTATTAAAATAGCAAAGCAGCCCGGATAAGCTGCTTTGCAAGGTTTTTCCAAAATTCAGTTGCAATGTGTTTTTTGTGCAAAAACTATACCCCTTTCTGATTTTGGGGAAAACCAATCTGGTTATTTTCTGATCACCACCTTTGTACCCACAGGCGTAAAATTGTAAATTTCCTGCACATCTGCATTCTTCATGGAGATGCAGCCCAGGGTCCAGTTTTTATATTTATCAATCACAAAATCTTCGTTGGGCCAGGTACCGTGAATGCCGATGGAGCCTCCGATGCCTGCAGAGGAGGGAATCTCTCCCCGCTCTTTCCGTTTTTTGAATTTATCCCAGCTTTCTGCCGTAGGATAATCAATAGCCAGAAAACGATTCCATTTTTCATGCACACGCTTCGATACGATCCGGAAGCTGCCTTCCGGTGTATTCTTGTCGCCTTCCATTTTTTTATCTTCCAGGCTGTTATTGCCAAATACCACCGGATAAGTGGCATACCATCCTTTGGCATCATATACGCTGAGCTCATAGTCAGACTTGTCGATAATGATCGACACATTGCCTTCAGGTCCGGCTGTATTGCTGCGTTTCATCGGCACCGGCGCTACGCTGCGATTGTGCGATGAAGGCGACACAGCAATAAGCAGTCCGCTGCCCACTAAAAAGGATCCGAGTATTAGAGTATTTTTCATGGATGTACCTTACCGTCATAAAAGAAACGGCTGACAGGGTTGGATTATTTTTTTCGGCGATTGCTTTAACGATAGTTTTACAAGTTGCCTTTGCTGCAAAAATGATGCAAAAAAATCCCTGCAACCGGTTCGTTGCAGGGATTAATATGTGTAAAAAAGTATATGTAGTAGTTTTTAGCCGTAGTAAAACAGGCCGGACCGTATTTTCTGTTACCAGTTGCTGAAACGGAACCCTACAGTATAAGGAGTATGATCAAGTCCTTTTTCATACATGCTCTT
>JAGODE010000392.1 GCA_017998385.1 Chitinophagaceae bacterium
GTGTGACGCGTGTGCTCGAAGACCGCGTATATAAAGTACTGGGAATGGATCCTGCAAAGAATGTGAACAATCCCATTGTGGAAAGTGTGATTACCAACGTAGCTGTAGGTGCGGCCGATCCCAATAGCGGCGATCGCAGTACCCGCAGTGAGCTGGGGCGTATCCAGGTGTCATTTGTAGAATTTGAAAAACGCCATGGCAAATCATCGGCGCCCTACCTGGATAGCATACGTGCAGCCATGAAAGGAATACCGGGTGCAGAGATCTCGGTAGATAAAGAAGCAAATGGTCCGCCCACCGAACCGCCTGTAAACATAGAAGTAGCCAGCGAGGATTTCGATAACCTTATTCAATCTGCTGTAGCACTCAAAAATTATCTCGATAGCATTCAGACACCTGGTGTGGAAGAGCTGAAGATGAATACAGACCTGCAAAGCCCTGAAGTATCACTCCGCGTAAACCGCGAACGTGCAATGACTGAAGGCGTTTCCTCGGCGCAGATTGGTATGCAGATAAGAACAGCCCTGTTTGGCTTTGAAGCCAGCAAGATCAAAGATGGTGAAGATGAGTATAAGATACAGGTACGCAACAATGAACTGCAGCGTCATAGCCTGGTAGACCTGCTCAATATGAAAGTGTCCTTTATGGATATGAGCTCAGGACAGTTCAAGAGTGTGCCTATTTCATCGCTGGTAACCTATGACCTGACCAGTACACTGGGCAGTGTAAACCGCAAGAACAATAAGCGGGTAATCACACTGCGCTCGAATGTGCTGTTGTCTCAGGGTTTTACACCACAGGGTGTGAATGCCGAACTGGCCAAGCATATTACCAATTTCAGCCGTACACTGCCTCCCGGGGTCACTATCAAACAAACGGGTGAGGAAGAGCAAATGCAGGAAACATCTGCGTTTCTGGGCAAAGCCCTATTGGGTGCCCTGCTGATCATCCTGCTTATTCTGGTATTGCAGTTCAACTCGGTGAGCAAGTCGGTGATCATCCTTACGGAAATTGTATTTAGTGTGATTGGTGTGATGCTGGGTTATGCCATTACCGGTATGACGGTGAGTGTGGTAATGACCGGTGTGGGTATTCTGGGCCTGGCAGGTATCGTAATTAAAAATGGTATCCTGGTAATTGAATTTGCCGATGAGTTGCGGGCACGTGGATTAAAAACGCACGAAGCGGTGGTGCAGGCGGGCAAAACCCGTATCATCCCGGTACTGCTGACGGCACTGGCGGCCATCCTGGCCCTGATACCGCTGGCGGTTGGGTTCAATATCAACTTCGTGACCCTGTTTGCTGAGCTGAATCCACGTATTTTCTTTGGTGGTGACAATGCTGCTTTCTGGAAACCGCTGTCGTGGACTATCATCTTTGGTCTGGCCTTCGCTTTCTTTATGACCCTGATCATGGTGCCCAGTATGTACCTGATTGCGGAAAGACTGCGCCGGCCCATGCGGAACATGTTTGGTGGTAAATGGATATCCTTTGTAGGCATTCCGCCACTCACACTTCTCTTCATCCCGCTTATGATCATTACGGCCATCGTTCACCGCCGGAAAGTACGCCGCCGGGCGGCCCGGTTAAGAGATGCGCGGGTGAATGAAAGCTTTGTTGGTAGTTGGTTTTAATATATTGTTAATCAATTTAATACAAGAGGCGGGCTGTAAATAACCCGCCTCTTTTTATAGATTTTTTATTTTTTTTTAATCTCAAGCAGCATATAAAAGCAGGTCCTTGTCTCTATAATGTGCCTTTCTGCTTTAGGCACCTGATTGACTGCTATTGAACTTGTCGTATTAAAAGTTGGTTTTGTATCCGCCTATCTAACTGCTTAGCGGACAAAGCGGCTCCAATTGAGGGCCGCTTTTCTTTTATGCAATGGTCAAAGGTATAAAAGTCGCAAAGGGCGCAAAGCAGGCAAAGGACGCAAAGATTGCATTATCACATTAGCACACTGGCACATTCTCTTTCAAATTCTGTTGCCGATCAGCGTTCGGAACCCTGAACCGAGCGTGGCAACAGACGATGATAGTAGCACTGCCGCTGGGCGAAAAATAAAAGTATAAAGGGTTTAAAAGGCTAAATCGCAAAGGGCGCAAAGCGGACAAAGGACCCAAAGATCGCATTAGCACATTATCACATTAGCACACTGGCACATTCTCTTCCATCTTCAAATCATCATTAGCACATCAGCACATTAACCCATTAGCACATTGTTCTAATCGTATTTTCTTCCCTTGCTAAGAAAGAAATCGCGGTAAGAAAGGCTGATTGTAAGCTGACCATAATTTTCGCGGATCAGGTTTTGCTGGGTAGTGCCGCGCTGACCGGCTTCGATAGCCAGGGTATAAATAAGATTGCGACCCAATACGCCGCCCATACCTGCAGTGATGCCGAATTCATTGACGGACTTATTGCTGATCTGCAAGGGCGATTTAGCTAAGAATCCTCCTACCTGGAAGTATCTCTTTTCGAGCAGCATATTTCCGACTACAGCCTGGCGGGCAAATTCTATACCCCCGGACAGTTTATGACTGCTCACCATCTGCCAACCCTGTTTACGGATATCCACACTGCTCCAGTCTTCGTATGTATAGTCAAGCGCATAGGTAGTGCGGTTGTTGTGTTTTAAAGCAAGTCCTGTGCCCCACGAGCGGGGCAGATCAAATCGGCCATTACCAACAAAGTTGTCAGCGATCAGGCTGGTGCTGCCTTCCACAACTGTGAGAGCCCGTTCGGCCACCATTTTCACCCGTGGACTGAAGCGCCCGCCCAGGGCGAGGTTCCATTTCTTTCCGAGATCATGTGTGTAAATACCACCGGCCTGAAAACGGGCCGAGCCATAGTAATCCTGCACCTTGGTAAGGATCGGTTGAGAAAGTCCGGCATCCGTAATGGTTTCGTTGCGATTGATGCCTCCGGCAATGATCGAGGAACGCAAGCCTAGCGAAAGATGTTTGCCCAGCGATACCGAATTGATCCAGTAATACTCATTGAGTCCTCCGTCGCCTGTTTGAGTGGTTGTATACCTGGCAGAAGAACCTTCCACAGCTTTGCTGCCGCTATAGGCATAATTGACATTGCTGAACTGACCAAAGCCAAAACTGCTGGCCCAGAAGCCATTGATCTTTACGGCCACAGAAAGACGTTTGATCCAGAAATCTTTGTTGTTGCTATTGCCGGCATCAATACTGGAGCCGCGGTAACGGATGGTTTTGCCGGTGGCGGCAGCATCGATCAGGTAAAAGCTACGGGTGAGGCCGGTAAGTGCAGCGGGGTTATTGTCGATGAGGTAAAAAGAAGATAAGCGGGCGAGGCCGGCGCCACCCATGCCACTGGTACGATTATATACATGATGATCGATATCACCAAGGCCATAGATAGAATAAGGCGCATTCATATTC